>SKQU01000136.1 GCA_007118855.1 Spirochaetaceae bacterium | reverse complement strand
TCACGGGCGAACTCCGTCTCGTCGACCGGAACGCCGTGCACGAGACAGAGCCCCCCGCGCGTCGTACGGCCGGTCGACGGGAAGGCCGGCGCGACGATCAGGATGCGCCCCGGGAGTACGGAGGCGAGGGCCTCGAGCTCCGCGGCGATATTCCCGCGCAGGGTCGAGTCGATCTTCTTGTAGAGGAGCGCCGGCCACCCCGACCGGTCGATCGCCGCGGCGGAGCTCACGCGCCGCACCACGGCAGCCGCCTGCGCGGGAGAGGCGTGGCGGGACTCGGTGTCGACGACGCGAACGCCCGGATCGCGACGGGCGCCCGGCTCCTCGATCACGATACGACACGGCCTGCCGGGCGAGGCGAACTGGGCCGCCGTGTCACAGGCACCGGTGAAGTCGTCGGCTATGATCAGCACGTCGAACGGTCGGCTCACCCGGTAACCATGCACGGCCGCCCCGCCTCGTGCAAGTGGCCGCGAAGCTGTGTCGCGAAGCTGCCCGCGCGACGAAGCAGCCGTGCGCGGCTTGACAGGCACCACGCAGTCTCTATGCTTCTCGCATGCCGAATCCCGCCGACCGACCACCGCTCGTCAGCGCACGCGACATCACCCTTCGAATCGGGTATCGCCTGGTCCTCTCGCCCGCGAGCTTCGATCTGCAGCGGGGCGAATGTACGGTCATCACCGGAGCGAACGGTTCGGGGAAATCGCTCCTCGCGGAGATCGTCGCGGGCCTGCGCACCCCCTCAACCGGCACGATCTCCTGGCCCGGCCTCTGCGAGGATCCGGGCGCTCGCGCCGCGCTCGTCTCCTTCGAGGCGCAGGAGCGGCTCATCGCGCGTGAGCGCCGCGAGGACACGAGCGCGATCATGCACGGAGAGCTCGACCCCGGGCACACGGTCGCCGAGCTGATCGGGGAGCATACGGTGGGGGGCAGAGCCGACGCCGTACCCCCCCTGGCCGAACGCTTCGGGATCCGCCACATCCTCTCGCGGGGGCTGCGTTTTCTCTCGACCGGGGAGTTCCGCAAGACGCTCCTCGCCGCGGCGCTCGTGCCCGAGCCGCGGCTGCTCATCATCGACGACCCGTACGACGGCCTCGACGCCGACTCGCGCAACGAGCTCGCCCGGCTCATCGACGATCTGCACTCCGGTGAACGTTCCCTCCTCCTCGTCACGAGCCGCGGGAGAGACATCCCGTCCTGCGCGACGCGCCTGATCGAGCTCGCAGACGGCACGGTGCGCCGCGACGAAGCCATACTGCGCCGCGCGGAACCCGCGGCGCCCCGCGGAGGGCCGGCCGCGCGCCGCGATGAACGGCCGCCCGGGGAAGCCGCGTCGGCTCCAGAGACCGGCGAAGCGCTCGGCCGGCCGGATGGGCGCTGCACGCCGCAGGAGGCGATCATCGCGATACGGGGCGTGCGGGTCGCCTACGGGCCGGTGCCGGTCCTCACCGATATCGACTGGACCGTCTGCCCCGAAGACCGGTGGATGATCGTCGGCCCGAACGGTTCGGGCAAGTCCACGCTGCTCTCGCTCATCACGGGGGACAACCCGAAAGGATACGGCCAGGACATACGCCTTTTCGGGCGGCGCAAAGGGAGCGGCGAGTCGGTCTGGGAAATCAAGCGGCGAATCGGGTACGTCTCAGGTGACCTGCAGTTCGCCTACCCGCTTCGCGCCACGGTGCGCGAGACGCTCCTCTCCGGCTTCTACGACAGCGTCGGGCTCTTTGACGAGGCGTCGGGTCACGAAGAGGAGATCGCCGCGGAGTGGGCCGGGCGCCTCGGGCTCGCGGATCGTCTGGACACGAGGCTCCGCGAGCTCTCCTTCGGGCTGCGACGAGTCGTGCTCGTCGCCCGCGCGGTGGTCAAGGACCCGCGCCTGCTCATAGCCGACGAGCCGTGCCAGGGTCTCGACGACGAGCACACCGCGCAGGTGCTCGAGCTCCTCGAGGCGATCGGGGCCGGGGAAACGACGCTCCTCTACGTGACCCACGATGCGACCGAAAAGCCCGGCGTCCTGACGCACCGCCTCAAGCTCATCCCCGGTCCCGAAGGAAGCCGGGCGGTCGCGACGAGGGTGTGACCACAAGCGGTGCGAGCGCGGCTTGCGAGCGCGGCCTGCGAGCGCGGCCTGCGCGCGCGGCTACCGCAGCGCCTTCATCCCGCGCATCGCCTTTCGAAGGCGCGCGCCCACGGTCTCCACGAGGTGCGTGCGGATCTTCCGGTTCACCTCAATCAGCTCAACGTTGTCGGTCGTCTGCTCACCGGGAGCGCGGCCTATGACCGAAGCGTCGAGCTTCTTCATGAACCCGGCGAGAAGCGGCACGCACCGGTTGGCGAAGAGGTAGCAGCCGTACTCGGCGGTGTCGCTGATCACACGGTTCATCTCGTAGAGCTTCTTGCGCGCGATGAGGTTCGCGATAAGCGGCACCTCGTGCAGCGACTCGTAGTAGGCCGACTCCTCCTTGATCCCCGAGCGAACCATCGTCTCGAAGGCGAGCTCGACGCCAGCCTTGATCATCGCGACCATGAGCACGCCGTGGTCGAAGAACTCCTGCTCGGGGATTTCCCCGGGAGCGGGAGGGGTCGTCTCAAAGGTGCTGCGGCCGGTCTCTTCGCGCCACTTCAGGAGGTCGGCGTCGTCGCGCTTCCAGTCCTCCATCATCTTCTGTGAGAACTCGCCGGAGAGAATCCGGTCCATGTGCTCGACGTAGAGCGGTCCCATGATCTGCTTCAGCTCGTCGGCGAGCTCGAAGGCGATGATCTTCGCCGGGTTGGGAAGGCGGTCCATCATGTTCGTGATGCCGCCGAGCTTGA
>SKQU01000384.1 GCA_007118855.1 Spirochaetaceae bacterium | reverse complement strand
TCGGCGATGCCCCTGTCCAGAAGGTCCTTGAGCCGCCCGGGCGTCGCGGTGATGACGTGGGGCCCCGCCTTGAGGTCGCGTACCTGGGGCCCGAACGGCGCACCGCCGTACACCGCGGTCGTTCGAAGCCCGGGGAGGTTCCGGCCGTAGTCGGCGATCTCGCGCGCGACCTGGATCCCGAGCTCCCTGGTGGGAGTCAGGATCAGCGCCTGCGTAGAGCGGCTCTGCAAGTCGATCGTCTGGAGGATGGGAAGTCCGAACGCGGCGGTCTTCCCGGTACCGGTCTGCGCGAGTCCGGTCACATCGCGCTCCTGCGTGAGGAGAAACGGGATCATCTCTGCCTGGATCGGCGTCGGCGTGTCGAACCCGCGCTCGCGGATCGCGTCGAGGGTCCGGACTTCCATGACAATACGAGGCGGCGGACGCGAAGTCAAACAGGATCGCGTGCCTCCTGCTCCGGTCTGGTGGTCGCCGGAGGACTACCGGTTGCTGCGCGCCGAATCGCCGGCTCCTCGGTCGTAGCCCCGCACGATCCTCCCGATATCCACGATCACCCGGGCCTGGTCGTCCCGCAGCGCGCCGAAGAGGAAGTCGCTGTGGCCGGCCCCGGGGTAGACGATGAACTCTGCCTCCACACCGGCCGCCCGGAGCGCGGTGCTCATGCCTTCGCTCTCCGTGATTGGCACCGTTTCATCGGCGTCGCCGTGAACCAGCCAGGCCGGAGGGCCGCCGAGGCCCGCGTATGTCTCGGGTGACGCGGCGGCGAAGCCCTCGGGTCCGTGCATCACCGCGGTCATGATAGGTGAATCGAGTCCGAGCGACTCCCGGTGCGCCGCGTGCCGGGCGGTATCGTAGACACCGCTCAGGCCGATCCACCCGCGGATTTCGTCTTTGGAACGGCCGGTTTCGGCGAGCCACCGCGGATCGTAGGAAACCAGACCGCTCAGGTGCGCCCCGGCCGAGTGTCCGCTCAGGTAGACGCGCTGCGGGTCGCCGCCGTACGCTTCGATGTTTGCGAGCACCCACGCCGTGGCATCGGCAACCTCTCTGGCCATCTGCTGGTACTTCGCGTCGGGGTAGAGGGTGTAGTCGGGAATCACGACGACCATCTTCTGCGGCAGGAGCTGCATCGCAACCGGAGTGAAGAGCTCCTTGTCGTAGGAGTTCCATCCGCCGCCGTGGACAAAGATGAGAACCGGATACCCGCTGCCGTCGGGCTGCGCGTAGAGATCGAGCGTGACGTCGGAACGATCGGAGAACGGAACATCGGCCTGCAGGTGTTCGTAGGTCCGTCTGAACCGGACGCCCTCACGGTGCGCACGGTACATCCCGCCGTAAAACGCAGCTGTACTCATGAGCGCGCAGCCGGTCACCGCCCCAAGCGCGAACAGCAGCGCGGCCGCCCTGAACAGGCGGCTGGCATTGGATCGTTGGCTCATCATCACGGTAAACATAACGATCCTGGCGGCAGTGGGCGCGTGCCGGGGACGAGGCGCGCCGTGTCGCCCCGGGGATTGACGGTCTTCGCCTCGTGTAATACAGTTCGTATTATGGAGCCTGCCAATGACCACCGTGCGACTGCCCGATGACCTGGAGCAACGGCTGGAGTCTCTCGCGAAGGCGCGACGCGCGACCAAGTCCGATCTCATCAAGGAGGCGCTGGAGGCGTACCTTGCGCGTGACGAATCGATCCCGGACTCGTATACGCTCGGCAGAGAGTACTTCGGTCGCTGGGGAAGCGGGGATGGGTCGCTCTCCAGGACGTACAAGGAAAAGCTGAAGGGGAAGATCCGTGGCGCGAGACATACTGGTTGACGCCGGTCCTCTGATCGCGCTCTTTGACCGGGATGACGCGTTTCACGAGCGGGCGCTCGCCTTCGTGTCGAGTTCCGGCCACAGGTTTGTGACGACGACCCCGGTCATGACCGAGGTGCTCCACATGATCGACTTCGACGTGCGGGCCCAGATCGGATTCCTGGAGTGGGTCATCGCGCGCGGGGTCTCTCTTCACGAGATCCGACCAACCGACATCAGCCGAGTCCTCACGCTCACAAGGAAGTACTCGGACCTTCCGATGGACTTCGCCGATGCGACGCTCGTCGTCGCGGCCGAGCGAACCGGCATTCGCACGATAGCCAGCGTCGATTCCAACTTCGACGTCTATCGCCCGCCGGGGAAGGAACGGATCAGAAACGTGTTCTTCGAATAACGGCGACGTCGGCGCCGGTGGGAGGGTGACTGGTCGAACGGTTCCGCGGCGTGCCCACCCAGTTCAGAGAGTCCAGTGCACAGTCGTCTGCAAACCTTTATCGATCCAGCCAAACGCGGTAAGGTTGACCGGGGCGTACAGATGGACAGACGAGAAACACTCCTCGAACTCGCGCGTACCGGACGACTCACGGGAGACCGCGTGCCCGCGGCGTTCTTCCTTCATTTTCCGGTCGAGTTTCACCGGGGCCGGGCGGCGGTCAGCAAACACGTCGAGTACTTTCGGGCGACCGGAAACGACATCATGAAGGTCCAGTACGAGCACAACTTCCCCCCGCGAGACGACATCACGGCGCCGGGCGACTGGGCCGCCATGCCGGTCTACGACGAAGAGTTCTACGCCGATCAACTCGGTGTGGTCGAAGGCGTCGTGAACGAACTGAAGCGCGAGTCCGTCGTGATCGTCACGCTCTACTCGCCGTTCATGTTCGCGGAGCAGACCGTTGGCGCGGACGTCCTCTCGCGGCATATGAGAGAAGACCCAGCAGCGGTCGCGAAGGGGCTCGAACGGATCGTAGAGAGCATGGCGATCTTCATCCGCGGATGCATCGAGCGCGG
>SKQU01000175.1 GCA_007118855.1 Spirochaetaceae bacterium | reverse complement strand
TCCTCCACCGTATCCAGCATGCGCCAGTACGCCATTTCGCGTTCGCCCACAGGCCTTCCCCTCACTCGTAGTCGACCCGGTGCAGGACGAGACCCCCGGCCGGCGCGGATGGGCCGGCCGCCGCGTGATCGCGTGCGGCGAGTCGCCCCTCCACCTCTACCGGTTCCGCGGCGAGCTTGTCAAGCTCGATGAGCGTGCCGGCAATCGAGCGAACCATCCGCCAGAGAAAGGCGTTCGCGGCGATCTGCATTACCACGAGGTGCCCAAGGGGGTAGAAGGCCACATGCTCGACGGTGCGGATCCGGTGTTCGCTCGGTTCAGCGCTCGGGGTGAAGGTCGAGAAGTCGTGCGTGCCGAGAAGCGGGCGGGCAAGCCGGTTCAGGCGGGCGATCGAAGGTTGGTACTTCAGGCGCGTCACCCGGTGGCGTATGGAGGGGTGGATTGCGGGAGACGAGGTCCAGAGGTAGCGGTATACCCGTCGGACCGCGGAGAAGCGCGCGTGAAACCGGTCGTCGGCTTCCGATGAACAGAGGGCCTGAACGTCGCGCGGCAGGTACGAGTTCAGCGCCACGTGGTAGTTCTCAGCGGGGATGGAGTCGATATCCGTGCGGAAGCTGATGACCTGGCCGTCGGCGTGGACGCCTGTGTCGGTTCGACCGGCGGCCGTAACCTTCACCTCGCGGCGATGCATTCGTTCGAGCGCGCGCATCACCTCTCCCTGAACGGTGCGGCCGCGCGCCTGCACCTGCCAGCCCAGGAATTCGGTACCGTCGTAGGCGAGCGTCAGACGGATATTACGCATTGGTGTCGACGGTTTCCGGGTCGCGGTTCTCCTCACCGAGCTCTTTGGTGATCTCCTCGTAGACCTCGCGGGCGTTGTCGAGGATCGCCGCGGGCTTGTCGCGGCTCGCCTTCCCCATCCCGAAGATCCGCGCAACCGTACGCTTCGCCCGTCCGAGCGCGATGCGCCGCTTCTCGGGTTCCCTCGTCGGTCCATACTCGTATTCGAGCAGCCCGGTGAGATAGAGCACACCGTCGTACCCGTAGTTCTTGTCGAGATCCGGACCCAGATTCGACGCGGCGCTCAGGGTCTCCTTCCCGGTCTGTTCGAGCGCGACTGCGTGGGCGTAGAAGAAGCGGGCCTTGCGGTAGAAGACACGCGCGAGGTAGTCGTAGTTGGCATCGGGGCGTTTGCGGTGCAGGTCATTGCAGACCCAGGCGCCGCGCAGACAGCAGAGGCCGCGCTTGAACGTCGGCGAGAACTCCCGCGGGAAGTGCTCGTAGCAGGCCGTCGCGAGGTAGTAACTCGCGCAGCCCTCCGGCAGCCCTCGCGGCGAGGCGAAGTCGAGGCCCTCGAAGACCGGCCGGGCGTCTTCTATGCGCTGCTGCTCCTCGGCACGGATCGCGGCGGCGGTCTCCGCCGGGACGCTCAGAAAGTCCTGCTGGAACGCCGCGTAGTAGCATGCCGGGCAAACCGTCACGGGATAGATGAGCGGGTAGACCTCTCCGTACTTCTGCGACGGCACGTAGGTCCGCCGCAGTTCGTGGGTGAGCTCACCCGCGTTCAGACGCCCCCGACCCGTCCGCAGCTCCTCGCGATAGAAGTTCGACTCGCACAGAGGACAGGTGATGGGTGTCCTGGAGAAGAAGGTCAGATCCGCCATCTATCCCTCAATAACAACCATGGCTATCGCGTTGTCAAGCTCATGCGTGAGCGACAGGTGAATGCGCTCCCCGCCGAACCTCGCAAAGGTCTGCGCCGCCTGTCCATGCAGCAGGATACCCGGCTTCCCGGCCGAGTCGTTGACGACCTGGACCTCTCTGAGCGAGAAGTGCTGGAGACCAATCCCCATAGCCTTCCCGAGCGCCTCCTTTGCAGCGTATCTCACCGCGAGCGAAAGCGCCATGGACTTTCCCCGGCTTCGTGCGTCGGCCAGCTCTCCCGGATGGAAGAAGCGCTCGAGCAGTCCTTCCTGGCTCACCCAGCGGTCCATCCGTGCGACCTGGATGAGATCGACGCCTATTCCGAGGATCATCCCCCGTCTCCTTCGTCGTCCGGAGCCGGCACCTCCTGAACCGCGTCTGTCACGGTCAACTCGATCCGGGCCGGCTCGATCGACAGCACGAGGATACCTCCCGGGATCTGCGGACGAACCGGGAGGGTGAAGGTCCCGGGAGCGGCGATACCCCCCGCGTCCACGAAGAGTCCCACGCGATCGCTCGGCACGCCCTCCACGTCGAGCTGCTTTCCCTGGACGCGGATCGAACCCGTCGTACGATCGGCCTCGTAGCTCAGCTCCGGGTCGAGATCGACGATGGCGATCTCGACGTCGTCGAAGGTCTCCTGGACGATCGTCTCAACGATCAGCACCCGGAAATCCACGATGTTTCCCCCGGGAAACTCCACGAGCGGGTCCGGACGCACGAGTCGAACCCGCTCGGAGAAGCCGCTGGTACGCCCGGTGAGATTCACCGCCTCGGTTACGATCCGCTCAACGTCCTCGAGCCGGTTCCGCGGACCCACGACGTCTACGGTCGTTGGCGATATCCGGTAATCGCTGAGCTCATAACCGGGCGGCGGAAACCCGACGATATTCGGTACGACCTCCAGGCTCCGCGTCAGCTTCTCTTCGAGGGTGACGGTCACGTACAGCGGCTCCACCGTGATCTCGAGCGCCTCCAGATCGAGCGCCGTCCCTGTTCGTTCGATCGCCACGGGAGCCCTGAAGACCCCTTCGTCGGCATGCTCGATGAAATCGGCGTAGGCGATGAGGTCCTCTTCGCGGACATCGAAGATGCGCTGTTCGTCACCGCGGATCCGCACGCGCACCCGGTTCGGATACTCGGCGCCCGGGACTACGCTCTCGGCGAGACGCAACTGCAGCGGCACACTGAAGTGCCGCTCGGCCACCGTCGCCAGATCGTTGAGCAGCACCACGAGGATCGCGAGTCCGAGCGCGATAATCTTGGCTGGCCAGTTCTCGAGCAGGCGCCGGACGAGATCACCCGATACCAACAGCATCCTCCTCCAGTTCCACCGGCTCCTCCACATCAAGCAGCTCGGAGAGTTGGGTTCGCACCTCGTCAATGCTGAGGTTATACAAGAGGTTCGCGTCGTAGGCGAGCGAGAGAGCGCCGGTTTCCTCGGAGACGACCAGGACCACCGCGTCACTCTCCTCGGCCAGACCGAGCGCCGCACGATGACGGGTCCCGAAGCTCCGCCTGATATCATGCTGGTCCGAGAGCGGCAGGAAGCATCCGGCAGCGACGACCTTCCCCTCCTCGATGACTACCGCTCCGTCGTGCAGCGCCGTATCGTGCGAGAAGATCGTCAACAGCAGCACCGAGCTCACCTGCGCATCCAGGCGCGTGCCCGTCTCAATGATGGTCTTCTGCCCGACGTTGCGCACGAAGACCATCAACGCGCCGCGGCGACGGTAGGCGAGCACCTCGGCGGCGGTGATCGCGGCGTCGAGCTCCTCGTACTCCGAACGGCCCGAAAGCCGCAGGATACGGCCCTGCCCGATGCGGGTGAAGATCTTGCGCAGTTCGGGCTGGAATATGACGGCGAGCGCGATCACGAGACTCGGCGCAACGAGGTCCAGGAGCGTACGAAGCGTATTCAGGTTGAGCACGAAGGCCACGCCGTAGGTAAGCAGCACGAAGACGGCGCCCTTGATGAGGGGAACGGCGCGCGTCTGCACGAGGAGCTGATACCCCTTGTAGATGAGAAAGGCAAGGATGAGGACGTCCAGCGCGGGCAGGACGATGGTACGCAGGACCCATATCTCGTTCAGCCAGTTCATGGTTCAGAGCTCTTCCACCGGTACTCTTAGAGTATCGGCAGAAGGGCGCTTTCACAAGGTGCTCGAATGGGAATCCGGGAGGGGACGAGCCGCGTACGGCGGCCCGGAGGGGCTACTTGCCCTTCTTCTTGTGACGGTTCTTTCTCAGCTTCTTCTTGCGCTTGTGCGTCGAGATCTTCTTACGCTTGCGCTTACGTCCACATGGCACAGCAGTCTCTCCTGTTTCATCCAACCATCGGCAGTCGAGCCTGAAAGATAGCGAAGGGGAATCGGGCTGTCAAGCAGGCCGAACCGTGTCGCAGAGGCGATCCACCAACTCCATCAGGCCGGAAAGCTCCGCCGCAGGCGTATCGAGCACCTCCGGCAACCGGCGGAAAAAGGTCATCTGACGTTTTGCATACCGACGCGTGGAGCCGATGATCTGCGCGGCGATCCGCTCGTCCTCTTCGGCCGGACGAAGCCTTCCGGCAGGACCAAAGAACTCCCTGTACCCGATCGCTCTCAGCCCCGGATCGCCGGGCCCGTATCCGAGGCCGACGAGTCGCTCAACTTCGTCGCGCAGCCCCTCCTCGAACATCGAACGCACGCGCGAGGAGATGCGTTGACGCAACTCGTCGCGGTCGCGATGCAGCGCGCACAGGCTCACGGTGATATCCGTGCGGGGCGGTCCGGCTGCAGCGAAGTCGGAGATGCCGCGACCGGTCTGCTCGTGAACCTCGAGCGCGCGGGTGACCCGGTACGCGTCGTGCGGGTGAATGCGCTCTGCGGCAGCCGGGTCCACCTCCGCGAGCCTTCGGTACATCTGCGGCGCACCCAGACTCTTCGTCTCGCGAAGCAGGCGCTCGCGGATCGCCGGATCGCTCGGAGGTGCCTGCGGCAGGCCGTAGAGCAGATGCCTGAAGTAGAAGCCGGTGCCTCCGGCGACGACCGGGAGCCGTCCCCGCGCAATGGTCTCCTCGATCGCCCGGTTTGCGTCGCACACGAATGCGCCTACGTCGTACTGCTCGTCAGGATTCCGGATATCGATCAGATGGTGGGGCAGGCGTTCGCGCAGCGACCGGTCAGGCTTCGCGGTTCCAATATCCATGCCGCGGTAGACCTGCATGGAGTCCGCGCTGATCACTTCCACCGGCCGGTCAATGAGGGTTTCGAGCGCCTCGGTCTTGCCGACCGCGGTCGGGCCGAAGAGAAACAGCGCGCCCGGCCGGCTCAAGGCTACTCCTCGATCCGGTACTGGACCTTTTTGGTGAGTATCTGGCGGACGGCCGTGGAAACGACCTTGCCGTCGTCCTCGTCGAGGTCTTCGTCTCCGGTCATGGTGATCTGATAGGCACGACGAATGGCCGCGCAGGTCAGCTCGTAGACGTTACCCTGGTATTCTTCCAGGAGGTTGAGCGGAAGGGTCATCGTCGCAGCTCCTTTTCGCGCCATCCGGTTAAACTACCAAGAGGTGGGGGCGCTGTAAAGAGCATGCGTCGGCGAGTTCGCCTTTACGGTGGGCTCGGTTGTCGGTATTCTGGGTGTGGTAACTTTCCCCATAATTAGGAGGACTGCCCATGATTGAGGTTCGCAACCTCACCAAACGATACGGCCCGCACGTGGCGGTCGACGACATCAGCTTCCAGGTAACGAAGGGCGAAGTCGTCGGCTTTCTCGGGCCGAACGGAGCCGGGAAGTCGACGACGATGAACATCCTGACCGGCTACCTCTCGGCGACGGTTGGCGACGTCTACGTCGACGGAACCAATATCCTCGAGGAGCCGGAGGCGGTGAAACGCCGCATGGGGTACCTGCCGGAAAGCCCGCCTATCTACGGCGAGATGACCGTACGCGAGTACCTGCGGTTCGTGTGCCGCATCAAGAAGGTGCCCAAGAGAGAGGTGAAGGACCGCATCGAGCAGGGACTCCACCGCGTCGGAATCGCGGAGGTATACAACCGGCTCGTCGGCAACCTCTCAAAGGGCTACCGACAGCGCGTCGGCCTCGCCCAGGCGCTGATGGGCAACCCGGACATCCTCGTCCTCGACGAGCCGACGGCCGGGCTCGACCCCAAGCAGATCATCGAGATCCGCGACCTGATCCGGTCGCTCGGCGCCGACTACACGGTCATCCTGAGTTCGCATATCCTGCCGGAGGTGAGCGAGATCTGCCCGCGGGTCATGATCATCAACGACGGTCGTATCGTCGCGGACGGCGACCCGGCGACGCTCGCCGGCGACCTCTTCGATGCAAGCCAGGTCGTCATCACGGCGGTCGCCGACGAAGCGAAAGCTCGGGACGCGGTGTCCGGCCTCAGGGGAATCAGCAGGATCGAGATCCTGCCGGCGGGCGAGAGCGGGACGACCGAGATGCTGATCGAAAGCGAGAAGGACCGTGACCTCAGGCGCGACATCTTCGCGGCGTTCAGCGCGAAACAGGTACCGCTGATCGGGCTGCGGGTGAAGAACGCAACCCTGGAGGAGATCTTCCTCGAACTGACCAGCGGTGTGAAAGAAGCAGACGTGACGGAGGTAGATACATGATTGCGATCATGATCCGCGAGTTCCGGACCTATTTTCAGACACCGGTCGGCTACGTGTTCATGGGCCTCTTCCTGCTGGTTGCCGGGTTCTTCTTCACCTTCGGCAACCTGATGAACAATAGCTCGTACTATACGAGCTTCCTGGGCAACATCCTGTTTCTCTATCTGTTCGCCGTGCCGCTGCTGACGATGCGGCTGCTCAGTGAGGAGAGGAGACAACGGACCGACCAGCTCCTGCTGACGAGCCCCATCACCGTCGTGGATATCGTGCTCGGCAAGTTCTTCGCCGCGATGCTCGTGTTCCTCGTGACGCTGCTGGTGACCGTGCTCTACGCGGTTGTTGTGGGCATCTTCGGCGATCTCGCGGTATGGCAGACGGTGGGCGGATACATCGGCTTCGCGCTGCTCGGCTCGTCGTTCATCGCGCTCGGCATTCTGGTGTCGGCGGTAAGCGAGAACCAGGTGAGCGCCGCCTTCTTCACCTTCTTCGCGCTGCTGTTCATCTGGTTCCTGAACCTGGTGAAGACCGTCGCGCCGACCGACCCGACGGCGAGCACGATCTTCGCGGCGGCACTCGTACTCGGACTCGCGGGGTTCTTCTTCGCGAACACGAAGAGCTGGATTGCGAGCGGCGCGGTCGTCCTGCTCGGAGCGGCGGCGATCGTCGTGCTGCATCTGCTGCATCCGCCGTTCTTCAACGGACTCATTCCCGACGTCCTGGACTGGTTCAGCCTGCTCGACCGATACGACGGATTCACGCTCGGGCTGCTGAAGCTGCAGGAAGTCGTGTTCTACCTGAGCTTCACATCGATCTTCCTGTTCGTCACGATCCGGATGGTTGAGAAGCGACGGTGGGCATAGGAGGCACGATGGACATCAAGTCATTTCTGAACAACCCGAAGATCAAGTACGGCGGCTACGCCACGATCTTCACCTTCGCCGTGATCGCGGGGATTCTCATCCTCAACCTGCTGGTGGGACAGCTCGGATGGCAGGTCGACATGACCGACCGCGGGGTGTACACCTTGAGCCAGCAGACGCGCGATGTCATCAGTGAGCTCGATCAGGACGTCACGATCTACATGCTCGCCCGGCGCAACCAGGAAGATGCCCAGATCATGGAGGCGCTCAACCGGTATGCCCAGGCGTCCAACCGCATCAGGCTCGAGACGGTCGACGCGGAACAGGATCCCGCCTTCGTGGCGCGATTCGACCCCGAAGGCGAAGGGCTGCGCAACGGCAGCGTGATCGTCGCGAGCGGGGATACCCATCGCGCGATTCAGGGGGTCGACCTGTACAGCATCGACCGGCGCAACCCGCAAGCCCCGCGCATCCTGGGCTTGAACGTGGAGAACCGGCTCACGAACGCGCTGCTCTTCGTTGCCGCCGGTCGGACCCCGGTCATCTACCAGATGACCGGTCAGGGACAGATCGATCTGGCGCAGCAGGGCATGCAACGCAGGCTCGGCGAGCAGTTCCGTAACGCCAATTTCGAGTTGCGCACGATCAACCTCGCCCAGGCCCCCCAGGTTCCGGATGACGCGGCGATCGTCGCGCTCGTGCGCCCCCGCACCGACATCTCGGAGGGGGAAGCAGAGAAGCTCTCGACCTACCTCAACAACGGCGGAAAGCTCTTCGCGGCGATGGAGCTCGCAGCCGGTGAGCTCCCGAACCTCGCCGGAGTCCTCGAGCAGTTCGGCATAGGCATCCCGGTGGCGGTGCTCGTGGACCCGGACCGCAACTTCAACAACGGACAGCCGCTCGAGCTCTGGCCGCAACTCGCCGACACCAGTATCACCACCCCCCTCGTCGAGGCGAATTACCGGGTCTTCACTCCGCTCGCCCGGCCGGTGGTCGAGCTTGACACGAAGCCGCGCAGCGTGACGATCGATCCGCTGCTGGTCACATCGGCGGAGAGTTTCTACCGGACGAATCTCGAGATTCCCTCGCCGACCATGACCGCAGAGGACTTCCCCGGTCCTCACCCGGTCGCCGTCCGTGCGATAGAACGTGAGTTCACCACCGGTGACGAAATCACGCGGATCGTCGTGGCCGGCGATGTCGACTTCATCACCCTGGTCGACCAGATCAACGGCAACCTGGACTTCCTGATGAACTCGTTTGCGTGGCTCGAGGAACAGGAGCAGACGCTCTCGATCCGGCCGCGCACGACGATGCAGTGGCCCATGCAGACGACCGGCATGCAGAAGCTCATATTCGGCGGCCTGTTCGTCGTCATCATACCGCTTGCGATCCTCATCACCGGGCTGGTCACGTGGTTGAGGAGGCGGCACCTGTGAGACGTCCTATACGGCTTGGCATCATCGCCGCTGCGATCGTCGCGATGGTCGCGACGATCGTCATTCTGCAGTCCATTGAACAGGAGCCGGAGGCCGATCCCCTGCCGACCTTTGCGATAGACGACTCTGATCGTGTGCAGCTGTTTGATAATCCGCGCGACGAGATAGCGCGGATCGTGATTCGGCGCGAGGACGGTGAGCTCGCCGTCGCGCGCGACGAAGACGGTACCTTTGAGCCGGTCTACCAACACGAGGTGGCGTGGAATCGCTCGGCGGTCAATCGAATCGTGTCGGGGGCTGCCTCCCTTTCGAGCCGCCGGGTGATCGGCGAGGTCGACGACCTCGCCGACTACGGCCTGGCCGACCCGGCTGCGGTGGTCGTCGTCGAACGGGCCGACGGCACCGAGACCCGGCTGTTCGTCGGCGCAAGAACGCCCGCGCGAGACGCCTACTACGTCCGCCGATCGGACGATCCGGTGGTCTACGCGGTCTTCGACACGTGGATCAACCCGTTCTTCCAGGAGAAGGACCAACTGCGCGTCCGGTCATTCCCTCGCGTCGCGTTGGACCAGCCGCTGCGTATTGTCGTCGAGACTCTCGAGGGGCGCACGATCCGCGTCGAACGCCGGCCGGAATGGGACGACGACCCGGAGCTGGGATTCTCGTCGTTCGTCGTCACCGAACCGTACCGACGGCGCTACCAGCTGAACACCAACTGGACCGAGGATCTCAACGAGCAGATCGAGGGGCTTCGCATGGGACGGTTCGTCGACGACGCTCCGGGTGACTTGGCCGCCTACGGCCTCGCTCCCCCCCGGGCCCGCTTCCTCTACGAGGACCGCGACGACGGGCGTCTGGAAATCCTGATCGGCTCGGAGACCGAGGGCGGCCGGTACGCGAAGTTCCCGGACCGGCCGAGCGTCTTCGTGCTCTCCGGTGCGGAGCCCATCATCACCGTTCGCCCGTACCGCACAATCAGCGCCTTCGCCCTCATCGTCAACATCGATCTGGTGGACACCTTCGAGGTCGAGACCCCCGCCGAGTGGTTCGTCGGTCGAATCGAGCGGGAGGAGATCGCGGGAGAGGAGAGACCCGAAGAGACCTACTACCTCGACGGCGAGGAGATAGAGGAGAAGGCGTTCAAACGGCTCTACCAGTGGGCGATCGGCCTGATGTTCGACGCTGAGATCCCGCGTGATCGCGCGGTTGCGGTCGGCTCACAGGAGCCGATCGTGACGATCATCTACAATCTCATTGACGCGGCCCCGCTCGTCGTCTCCTTCGAGCCGTACGATGCGATCTACGCGAAGGTGGTGCGTGACGGCGATGCAGAGTTCCTGATCGCACGCTCGAAGCTCCAGAGGATGCTCCAAGCATTCAGAGAGGCCTCATGATTGCCCGGGCGGCCGCTTGCGGGCGGCCGCCTGCTCGCGTTCAGCCGCCGTGACGATCAGGTCCGCCA
Organism: Spirochaetaceae bacterium; assembly: GCA_007118855.1. Classification (GTDB taxonomy): domain Bacteria; phylum Spirochaetota; class Spirochaetia; order DSM-27196; family SLST01; genus SLST01. The sequence goes on along the minus strand of SKQU01000175.1, from coordinate 652 downwards.
CGTCGTCCGGCCCGAGGTCGGTCGTGTCGATGATGAGATCGGCGAAACCAAAATCGTCGTTGTTGATCCCGTACAGCCGCAGGTACCGCTCGTGGTCACGCCGGTCGCGCTCAACTGTCTGCTCGAGCACGGTCCGGCAATCAACGGGACCCTGCCCTGCCTCCGCATTGCGGTTCCGGATGCGCTTCGCGCGCACGTGCGGGGGCGCGTCGAGGTAGACGCGCAGATCGGCGTCGTCGAGGATCCAGATCGCCAGCCGTGAGCCGAGGACGGTATTCCCCTCGCGGGCCATCTCGACCTGCCTGCGATCAAGCTGCAGGTCCCAGCGCGTGTCGTGTTCGGCCATCTCACAGAGCTCCTCGAACGAAACCCCCTGCTCGGCCGCCATGTCCTTGAACGTGTAGTTGATCCGCTCGTAGCCGAGGCGCCCGGCCACCCGCGCGGTGACCGTCGAGTTGCCGCAGCCGCTTTTCCCCGAGATGGCTATCTTCAACCTCTACTCCACGTTGCGCAGTTGCTCGCGTACATTCTCGAGCGCGTCCTTCGCCTCGACCACCTGCTCGCTGATCGCGAGCACGATGCTCTTCGACCCGATGGTGTTGATCTCCCGGTTCATCTCCTGACAGAGGAAATCGAGCCTCTTGCCGACCGG
>SKQU01000380.1 GCA_007118855.1 Spirochaetaceae bacterium | reverse complement strand
TCGTCGTCCTCCAGGTCTTGCTGCGACAGATCCTGCAGCGGGGCGCCGAAACGCTCGAGCGCTCGCAGGACAGCAGCAGCATTGTGGGCATCAGGCTTGACCCAGACGTCGATGTCCATCGTGGCACGCGGATAGCCGTGGGCCGCCAGTGCGTAGGCGCCGACGAGAAGGTACCTAACCTTCTCTTCGGATAAGGCGAGTAACAGATCTCTGTAGTCTTCGTTCAGCATCGTGTTTTCTGCTCAATGAACAGACCTCGACGGTGAGCGGCCAGACAAGGCTGATGCGATACGCAGGCGTTCCGGGAACTGCCTCTGCGTCGGGGGTATCCGACAGACGGCCGACCCGTGTCCGTGATCGATCCATGTCACGATTCTACCAGTACGGTGCGGGCAATCATAGACTCCGGTGGCCGACGCCGAACTCCCGGATCGCCTTCGCTACACTCGAGCCCACCCGGCGCTGACTACGAAGGACGGCATCTCCACTTCTTCGATCACCTTCACAGAAGCAGCAGGGCGAGAAGAACAACCGTAGCGACCCCCGTTGCCAGCGCGCCGAGTATCAGAAGCGTTTTCAGGCTCTTTGCCGAGAAGGTCTGCATGCGATCCATCGCGGCGATCTCGTGGTATTTCGCGACCATGTCCTGGGGATCCTTCACGAAGGTTCTTTGTCCGGGGCTATCGGCGATGTAGTGCTGGGCGAAGGGGAAGCATACAGCCTTCCGGAGATCTTGTTCCGCGAAGGCCGGCAGGATCGTGTTGCGGAGGATCCGCAGGTCATCCACCGGGATCTCGAGCGCGGAGGCCACTTCCCCCGGATCGAAGACCACGGCGAAGGGATCGTCGGTGTCGCTACCGAACGAGGTGGTGTGGCCGATGGAGGTGTTCCCCATGATCCACAGGTCCTGCTCCAGCGGGCGCCGGGTACCCCGGGTCAGGTTCCCCCGAACCTCAAGGCCCCGGTCCTGGTTCGCCCGCCGGAAATCGAGAAACACGTCGCCCCGGGAGTTCGTGGTGTACAGCGCCTGCGCGCAGTTGGGATCGGCAATGCCCGTCCCGGGATGAGCGATGGTGGTGTCACTCAGGATATCCGCGAAGATCCAGGAGGTGATTCCGGTCACCTGGTCCTTTGCGATCAGGTAGGTCTCAAGCCTGCTCCCCCAGAAGGTACTCGCCCGGGTGTTGAAAATGCCCATGCCGAAGTAGAACTCAGGTGGATCCCCTTCAAAGACCCGAGCCTTCGCGAGCTCGTACCGTTGCGGCAGGAGCTGTCTCGCCTTCTCCGCGTCCCTCAGTCTGAAGAACAGAAACAGGCAATACGGTTCGATCACGAAGCCGATGCGGGGGTACCGTCTGGAGGTGTTGTACAGCACCCGCTTGAAGAGTGCGGGAGGGATGAATCTTCTGAGGGAGCCGAAGAAGACGATGTCGCTCACCTCCGTGGGGCGAATGAGGCTCTCGACCGTGCGTACGAAAGGCTCGTCGTCTCTGATCTCGCTCATCCGGTGTTTCTAACAGATTCCAGTGCAAGCAACAAGCCAGGGTCGCTTCCGCAGCCGCTGGTCGGCATCAGGCCTGACCCAGTCGTCGATATCGATCGTGGTACGAGGATAGCCGCGGGCGCGGAACGCTGACGGCTACTTCCGCCGGACGTCGTTAGATACCACGCCTGGGTTATTACGTCGAGCAATGGCCTTGTCTACCTTTGCCGCTGGATCAACCAAAGGAATCACGGAGGTACGAATGTACGGGACAACCACGAAGTATCAGAATCTACTGAGCGAGGGGCGCATTGGAGACCTGTCGATCCCCAATCGAGTGATTATGCCTGCGATGGGCACGCTCCTGTGTGCTTCGGACGGAGAGGTGACCGACCATCAGATAGCCTACTACGAGCAGCGAGCCCGCGGGGGCGCCGGGCTCATCGTCACCGAGATCCTTGCCGTGGAGCCGCGGCTTGGAAAGGCGGTGACCATCCAGACCCGCGCGGATGAGGAACGATTCGTGCCCATGCTCAGTCGCCTCGTACAGGCGGTGCACAAGTATCCCACGAGGATCTTCGCCCAGTTGCACCACGCGGGGAACCAGTCGAACTCCGCCGTATGCGGAGGCGAGCAGATCGTTGCGCCGAGTGAGGTCACCAACCAGGCGGTCGGCGAGCAACCTCGCGCGCTCACCCACGACGAGATCAAGGACCTCGTGGAGCGCTTCGGGTCTGCCGCCGCGAGATGTCAGACGGCGGGATTCGACGGTGTTGAGCTGCACGGGGCGCATGGCTACCTCATCAACCAGTTCATGAGTGCGCACAGCAACCATCGCGACGATGAGTACGGCGGCAGTTTCGAGAACAGGATGCGCTTCGTGACCGAGATCATCCAGCTCGTCAAGGAACGCTGCGGTAGGGGATTCCCCGTCATGGTCCGTTTCAGCGCCGACGAGTTCAACGAGGACGGCATTTCGCTCGACGAGGCACGGCGCATCGCGAGGCATCTCGAGCAGGCCGGCGCGGATGCGCTCGATGTCAGCTGCGGGACCTATGAGTCGATGCCGACGCTCCTGGAACCAATAACCTACGATCAGGGCTGGCGGGTCTATCTTGCTGAGGAGATAGGAAAGGAAGTAAGCATCCCGGTGGTAGCCGTCGGGGTGCTCCGGCAGCCGGAGTTCGTCGAGGATGTGCTCGCACAGGGCCGAGCCGACTTCGTGGCCCTGGGTCGTGAGCTCATTGCAGAGCCAGAATGGGTCAGAAAGATCATCGAGGGGCGCGAGGATGAGCTTCGCCATTGCATCCTGTGTCTCTACTGCATCGAGTCGATCTTCACGAGCAAGCCCATCGCGTGCGCGGTGAATGCTCAAGCGGGC
>SKQU01000410.1 GCA_007118855.1 Spirochaetaceae bacterium | reverse complement strand
CGCGGTCTCCACCGAGCCGACGAGCTGCCGCCTCTACCGCGGCCACCGCGGCAGGATGGAGATGGAAGTCTACTTCAGGGGTGTCTCCGCGCACGGCAGCGCACCGGAACGTGGTGTGAACGCCGCGTACAAGGCGGCGCGTACCACGCTCGCGCTCGAAGAGCTCAACGAGAACCTGAAGCCGGACGCGGAGAACTTCCTCGGCAAGGGCACGGTCGTTGTGAGCCAGGTCAAGGCGCACGGCCCGTCTCAGTGCGCCGTCCCCGACCAGGCGATGCTCTACCTCGACCGGCGCCTCACCTGGGGCGAGACGAAGGAGCTCGCCGTGGAGCAGGTGAAGCAGGCGGGCGGCGACGCGGTCGACCGGGTTGAGATTCCCTGGTACGAGAACACGAGCTGGAAGGGGACGACCTACGGTCAGGAGCTCTACTTCCCCACCTGGAAGATCGACGCGGATCACCCGCTCGTGCTTGCGGGCGTTGCAGCCTATTGCGGTCTCTACGAAGAGCAACCCGTCGTGGACAAGTGGACATTCTCGACCAACGGAGTCTCGATCTGCGGCCTCCACGGGATCCCGCTGATCGGCTTTGGACCCGGCGACGAGGACCAGGCGCACGCGCCGAACGAGAAGCTTCGCGTGGCGGACCTGCCTGTTGCCTCCGCCTTCTACGCGGCACTCGCATACGAGTTTCCCGGATGAGCGGCGTGGTCCTTACCGTCAACGGCGAGTGCGTCCATCTGGACGAAAACCCGGTCGGCACGCTGCTGGAGTGGCTTCGCGGCGAGCGCGGACTCGTTGGAACAAAGAACGGGTGCGGCGTGGGCCAGTGCGGCTCGTGTACCGTGCTGATCGACGGCAAGGTTGCGAAGGCGTGTGTCACGAAGCTCGCACGCCTGGACGGAAAGAGCGTTGAGACGATCGAGGCGCTCGCGCCGGGCGGCTCGCTCCACCCGATCCAGAGAGCCTTCGTGGTCGAGGGCGCGGTGCAGTGCGGCTTCTGCACGCCCGGCATGGTGATGGCGACGAAGGCGCTCCTGGACGAGAACCCGCACCCGAGCGAGGCTGAGATCCGCGTCGCGATCGATCCCAACCTCTGCCGGTGCACCGGCTACAGCTCGATCATCCGTGCGGTTCAGCGCGCGGCCGGAATGCCGGTACGGCAGCCCAATGGACGGCTTGCCGAACCCGATGTTCCGGCGGCCGGGGTTGCGCCCGCCGCCGCGGCCGCGTACGCGCCCGCCGCCACACCGGTCGTTGGCACCTCGCCGGTGCGAAAGGACGCGATCGCGAAGGTTCGCGGCGACCGCGTTTTCGCGGACGATTACTCGGAGTCGGCACAACTCTACGGTGCCTTCTTCCTGAGCGAGGTCGATCACGCCCGACTCGTTTCCATCGATACGGCCGGGGCGCAGTCCATCCCCGGCGTCGTCCGAGTACTCACGGCGGCGGACATTCCGGGACGCAACGGCTTTGGCCTTCAGCTCCCGCATCAGCCGGTACTCGTCGGCGATGAGATTCGGTATCGCGGTGAGCCGCTCGCCTTCGTCGTGGCGGAGAGCGAACGAGTCGCGAGAGACGCGGCAGCGACGATAGCGGTCACCGTGGACGAGCTCCCCGTGCTTCATGATCCCGACGAGGCACTCGCGGCGGGCGCGCCGGCGCTCCACGAGGGCGGCAACGTCGCGCACACGGTCCGGTTCCGAAAGGGCGACGTTGCGGCGGCGTTCGCCGACGCGGATCTGATCGTTGAGGGCGAGTACCGGACGCCGGCGGTCGAACACGCCTATCTCGAGCCAGAGGCGTGCCTCGCAGTACCGGGCGAGTCCCCCGAGCCACGCGTCACCGTGTACACCGCGAATCAGGGTTCGGGAGCCTTCCAGCAGATGATCGCGGCCTCGCTCGCGATCGACCCTTCAGAGGTTCGCGTGGTCTACACCCCGGCCGGCGGCGGCTTCGGCGGCAAGGAAGAGCCGACGGTCCAGATCCAGGCGGCGCTCGCGGCGTATCTCACCGGAAGGCCGGTCAAGGTCACGCTCGACCGACGGGATTCGGTTCGGATCAGTACGAAGCGTCACGCGGCACGCATAAGGATGCGCCACGCGGTGAAGCGCGACGGGACGCTCACAGGTATGGAGTCCGACGTGATCGCCGACGCCGGCGCCTACCTGTCGCTGACGCGCCCGGTGATCTTCCGGACCGTCGTCATGGCAGGCGGTCCCTACGAGATCCCGAGTGTGCGGCTCGAATCGCACGGCGTCTACACGAACACGAATCCGTCCGGCGCCTTCCGGGGCTTCGGAAGCACGCAGATCGCGTTCGCGTCCGAACTCCAGATGGACAAGATCGCCCGTAAGCTCGGCATCGATCCGATCGAGCTGCGGCGACGCAACGCGCTCGCCCCGGGGAAGGTCACCGTAATGGGCCACCGCCTCTCCGACGGCGTCGGCTACCTGGAAACGCTCGCACGGGTGGAGGCAGCGCTCGATCGCGAGCGAACCTCGCTGACGCCCGCGACGGGGAAGCAGATCGGCGTTGGAATCGCCAGTGCGTACAAGAACGTCGGCATCGGGAACGGACTGTCGGACGAGGCTTCCGCGGCGGCTGAGATCCACGAAGACGGGAGCTACACCGTCTACGTCGGCGCGACCGACATCGGGCAGGGGTCGGACACCGTGATGGCCCAGATCGCCGCGGATACGCTCGGCGTGTCGTACGACTCGGTCCGGATTGTGTCGAGCGACACCGCCTCGTGTCCGGACGCCGGGATGACCACGGCGAGCCGCCAGACCTACATAAGCGGAAACGCGATCGCGATGGCGGCAGCATCGCTGCGCTCGCGGATAGACGCGGCAGGTGGGCCGGCGGCGTTCCTTTCGGCGACGACCACAGAGGAGCGTCGTGTCGAGGAGCGGTACCGGCCGCCCGAGACCGCGCACCTCCCGGAGGTTCTTGAGGAGGTCGACAGCGCGGGGCCGGACGGACTGCCGGTGCACTTCGCCTACTGCTACACGACGATGGCCGCGATCGTCGAGATCGCCCCGGATGGAAGCGGCTTGAAGGTCCTGAAGCTCATCACGTCCCAGGACGTCGGGCGCGCGATCCACCCGCAGAACGTCTACGGACAGGTGGAAGGCGCCGCGGTCATGGGGTACGGGTTCGCCGTTCGCGAGCGATTCGAGAACGGGCGCAACGGCACGCCAACGCTCACGCTGAACGCGCTCGGTGTGCCTCGCGCGACCGACGCTCCCGAGCTCGAGAGTTACATCGTCGAGGTTCCAACCGACGCGGGACCCTTCGGGGCCAAGGGAATCGGCGAGATCCCGCTCAACCCCGCGGCGCCGGCGATCTCGGCCGCGATCCATGACGCGATCGGTCGCTATGTCCAGACGCTGCCGATCCGGGACGTCTCGCTTACCCCGCAATCTCCGCGTTGAACTCCTCGATCATGGCGTCGATCTCTCCGACCTGATGCTGTACGCGCGCCCAGTAGTCGCGATCGTACCACTGCGCATTGAGCTCTTCGCTCGTCAACCCCTGCTGCTCGATCCAGGTATAGTACTTCAGGTTATGCACGCGCAGGCGGTCGTAGTAGCCGAGCTCGGCGACGTTGTCGATTCCCTGGTGCCCGATCGCGCCGGCGTGGATCCGCGCCGCGTCGATGGGGGAGAGCTCGCCGTCACGTGCGACGAGGTCGTCGACGCGCGACCGGTAAAGCTGCATCGAATCGGTGAAGACGGTGACGAGCACATCGTCGCTTCCAAGCTCGAAGTACCGTGCGGTCTTGATCGCGGAGAGCAGATTTCCGATCCCTGAGATCCCGATCTTGTCGAGCTGCGACACCGTCTCGTCCGGGACGCCGACCGAGCGCAGGTAGTCGTGACCGGCCGGCTCGTTGAAGAGCCGCATCAGGTCGATCGTGTCCTGGTCGTGGATCGCGGTGATCACGTCGGTGTTTCGCAGGTTGTGGATCCACGGAATGTGTTTGTCGCCGATTCCTTCGATCCGGTGCTCGCCGAAACCGTTCCGCAGAAGCGTGGGACACTCGAGCGCCTCGGAGGCAACGATGACACTCGTGGGGTGGCACTGCTTGAGGTAGTCGCCCGCGGCGAGCGTCCCGCCCGAGCCGGTGGCAGCCGTGTATCCGGCGACGTGCCCGCCGTCCGCGGTGACCGACTTGATCACCTCCTCGAGCGCGGGACCGGTCACCGAGTAGTGCCACAGATAGTTACCGAGCTCGTTGAACTGGTTGAAGATCACGATGTCGTCACCGCGCTCGGCGCTGATCGCTTTGCACGCGTCGAAGATCTCCTTCACATTGCTCTCGGTTCCCGGTGTCGCGATCACCTCGCCGGCGATCCGCTTCAGCCACTCGAATCGCTCGCGGCTCATCCCCTCCGGCAGGACTGCTATCGAGTCGCACCCAAGGAGCGCGGAATTGTACGCGCCGCCACGGCAGTAGTTGCCCGTGGAGGGCCAGACCGCCTTCTGACGCTGCGAGTCAAAGTTGCCGCTCACGAGCGCCGGGGCCAGACAGCCGTAGGTCGCGCCCACCTTGTGCGCACCGGTAGGAAACCAGTGGCCCACAAGCGCGACGATCCGCGCGCACACCCCGGTCAGCTGCGGCGGGAGCTCGATCCAGTTCACACCGCCGAAGGTCCCTCCGGACTGCACCGGCTCGTTCCTCCACGTGATACGAAAGAGATTGGCGGGATCGACGTCCCACAGACCGACCTTTGTCAGTCGCTCGCGAACGGAGCTCGGGATGAGCGACGGATCGCGCATCTGCGCAAAGGTCGGCAGCACGATGCCGCGCTCGCGGCACCGTTGGACATTGCGCGCCCGTACCTCAGGGTGTAGATCCAGTCTGATCATGTGTCCTCGCCTGGTCCGACCACTATAGTCGATTCGGACCAACGGTTCCACCACAGGACCACTGTTCGCTCCGGCGCCGAGAATCTATACTCGCGGCATGAGTGCATCACCAGTTGATCCATTGCTCGCAGAGCTCGCAGAGCTCGACGCGTCACGCATGTACGGTAGCGACTTCCTGCTCACCTGGCAGAAGAGCGACGATGAGCTGCGCGCGGTCCTCGCCGTCTCCCAGGCGCTGAAGCGCCTGCGCGCCGCCGATGTTTCGCCACGCATCTTCGATTCGGGTCTGGCGGTATCGCTCTTCCGCGACAACTCAACGCGGACGCGATTCAGTTTCGCGAGCGCCGCCAACCTGCTGGGGCTCGCGGTTCACGACCTCGACGAAGGGAAGAGTCAGATCGCACACGGCGAGACCGTCCGGGAGACCGCGGTGATGATCTCGTTCCTGAGCGAGGCGATTGGAATCCGCGACGACATGTACCTGGGCGCGGGTCACGAGTACATGGTGGAAGTGGGTGAGTCGCTCTCCGCCGCGCACGCCGCCGGGTTGCTTCCGCGCCGGCCCGCCATCGTCAACCTCCAGTGCGACCGGGACCATCCCACGCAGGCAATGGCTGACCTCCAGCACCTTGCGAACGAGTTCGGGGGGCTCGAGGCGCTGCGGGGGAAGAAGATCGCGATGACGTGGGCCTACTCGCCGTCGTACGGGAAGCCGCTATCGGTGCCGCAGGGCGTTGTCGGGCTGATGACGCGCTTCGGGATGGACGTGTCGCTCGCCTACCCCCAGGGGTACAACCTCATCCCCGAGATTGAAGCGCAGGCGGGCAAGCTCGCCGCCGACTCCGGCGGCTCGTTTACCGTGGGAAACTCGATGGACGATGCGTTCGCGGACGCGGACATCGTCTACCCCAAGAGCTGGGCGCCCTACCACGTGATGCAGCAGCGGACCGAGCTTCTGCGCGCCGGCGACACCGACGGGTTGCGGTCGCTGGAGAAGAGCTGCCTTGCGGAGAACGCCGCGCACCGCGACTGGGAAGCGACCGAAGCGAAGATGCAGACGACCCGAAACGGGAAGGCGCTCTACATGCACTGCCTGCCCGCCGATATCTCGGGCGTGAGTTGCGACCAGGGTGAAGTCGCGGCGAGCGTCTTTGACGCGCAGCGCGACGCGACCTACCGCGAAGCAGGGTACAAGCCGTACATCATCGCGGCGATGATCCTGCTCTCGAAGTTCCGTAATCCGGCGGCCGTACTCGCGAGGCTCGTGAGCGACGCGCGCCCACGGGTTACCGGATAGCGGTCCCGCCGATCTCCCACCGCGCCGGGTAGAGGCGCTCGGCGATGACGCGCCGGTAGTGGCCGGGGTCGGTGTCGCCTTCGGTGGAAACCAGGAGAACGTGCGATTCCGGTGTGAGGTCGAGCGCCTCGCGGGCGTTCGCGTAACCGGGATCGTGCGCCGTGGCGAGCAGGATACCGATCCCGACCGCCGCGCTCTCACCGGCGACGATCGACGCATCCGACCCGCGCGGTGCGGCCAGTGAGCGCATGCCGCTCGCGGCGATCGAGTCGGTCACGCGGAAGTAGAGGTCTGCGTGGTCGCGAAGGATCGGCCATGCAAGACGATTGGGTTCCCCGCAGGCGAGCCCGGCCATGATCGACGGCATGTCGCCGCCAATGTCGCGCGGCTCGCCGTCCGCCGCGGCGGCTGAGGCGTAGTAGCACCCGGCGGAATCCGGTTCCACGACCGCGACCCGCGGTCGGTGCCGTCCATAGTGCGTTGCGATGAGACCGGCGGCACCGCCCGCGAACGAGCCTACCCCTGCCTGCAGGAAGACGTGCGTCGGGTTCATTACCCCGGCTTCGGCCGCCTGTTCGATTGCCTCGTGCATGCAGACCGCGTAGCCTTGCATGATCCAGAGTGGAATGTCGCGATATCCCTCCCACGCGGTGTCCTGGACAATGACGCCGCCGTGCTCTTCGGTGTACGCCCGTGCGGTCCGGATCGTGTCGTCGTAGTTTCCATTGGTGACGTGGACTTGCGCCCCTTCCTTTTCTATGTTCGCGATCCGCGAGGCGACGGTCCCGCGCGGCATGAAGACGACCGCGCGGTGCCCGAGCTCACGCGCGCTCCACGCGACCGCGCGACCGTGGTTCCCGTCGGTCGCCGTGACGAAGGGAACCGTTCCCAGCCGACGTCGGGCTTCCGGCTCGTTGAGCCGAGAGAAGCTGAGCCGTGCGGGATCGATCCCGAGCTCACCGGCGAGGTAACGGGCTACCGCGTAGGATCCGCCGAGCACCTTGAACGAGTTGAGGTTGAACCGCATGGACTCGTCCTTGACCCAGACGCCCGCTACCCCAAGCTCGGCGGCCAGCCCGCGAAGCGGGACGAGCGGCGTCGGTCCGTACTGAGGGAAGGTCTCGTGGAATCGCCGTACCACCGCGATCGCCGCGGGTGAGAAATCGTCGGGTACGGGAACCGGCGCGAAGGGATAGGTCGGGCGCGTGACACACTCGATCTCGTTCCTCGATGACATGCCGCCAGTATGGCGAAGCCAGGCGAAGACCGCCAGCGGCGGGGCCGGGCGTATTGCGCGCGAGCGATCGGATCGATACTATTGCCCATGTCCGACAAGCTCTACCTCAGCTATCGTCAGATACACCGCACCGTGAAATCGATCGCGCACCAGATCGAGACCGACGGCTTCGATCCCGACATCATCGTCGCGATAGGAACTGGTGGGTTCATCCCGGCACGAATCCTCAAGACCTTCATCGACCGACCGATTCTGACGGTCGGGATCCGCGCGTACGACGAGAACAATCGGCTGACCGAGCGACCTCAGAAGATCCAGTGGATCGACGAGGTCGAGAAGAAGCTGACCGGGCAGAAGATTCTTCTCGTTGACGAAGTCGACGACACCCGGACGACGCTCGAGTACTGTCTGAACGAGCTCTATTCCCACCGACCCGCCGAGACCGCGGTCGCCGTCCTTCACCGCAAGAGGAAGGAGAAGCGCGGTGTCATCCCCGACTTCGTGAAGCGCTCCTTCGTCGGCATGGAGGTCGACGACGTGTGGATCGCCTACCCCTGGGACGCGCTGGACATTGATGCGCACTGCGACATCGCGGACGCGCGGGACAAGCTTGCGCGTGAGGAGAGCGGCGGGTCGACAACAATATTGATACGGGGGTTCTTCGTCGGCATGATTACCTCCTGATCAAGGTGTACCACTTTTGCGGCACGGCGCGCTCCACGTAGGAAAGCCCCGCGCCGCGCAGCCACCGCGTGCCGGGTAAGACGATCACCGTGGTCACCGCGCTGTGATAGTAGGCGGTGCGTCCATCGCGGTGCTGCCGGCTATTGCAGTGTCGGCATTACTCCTGCCCTTGCTCAGCTGCATCGATCGCTGATGCGCGAGAAACGACGGGCTCTGGGTGAAGAATACCGAGAAGCCGGCCAGGGCGACATTCCGCATCGCCTAACGAGGACCACGCCCGGTGAGCGAATCCGGGAACTCGCTGATCGCCGGGATCGACGAAGCTCATCAATGCCGGCAGATCAACGCCGCCGCTGCCCATCGGAAGCAAGGATGACAGGCTGGAAAGCCAGGGTCCAGGCTGGGGATATTGGAGTTCAAAGCTTCTGATCAGATAGCCGAGCTCATCGCCCTCGCCACCGCCTGGAGCCCGGAGCAGCGCGACGGTTCGTGGAGGTCGTGTGCCCGGGCTGAGAGTCTTCGCAGGTACGTCGTCTTGTCCTCATCCGCCTTCGACACGCTCGAGGAACACCGGAGCGACGTTCCACCGCTGGTGGTCATTCGTGAGAATCGAGATCGTTTTCTTGTTCAGCTTGATGATGCGACCGGTAATGGTGCGCCCGCCATCGGTGTTGAACCGCACCAACTCGCCGATGTTGAAACGCGCCATCGCGACGGTGGCTCGTGCCTGAGAGAGAAGCTTGAGGCGCTCGACGATGAGACGATTCAAGTAGAGCAACTCTTCCTGGCCCAGGTCCTTGATGAACTCCTCGATTCGACCCGTGTCACGCCTGTCCATGCCTGCATCGTACCGGCGACGCGTCGTTGCGTCATCTACCCCACGGCAGTGGGCATGCTCTCCACCATGGAGAGCGGGAGCGACACCAGGCTGAACTCGACCGGCACGCCCTCGGTGGTTCGGACCGCGACCTCCTGACGCGAGGGAGGGTTGGTGTCAAGACGAACGGCGGTGGGAAGGTTCCGCGACTGCATGAACAGGTGGAGTGACTTCATCCCTCCGGCGCTACCTGCCTTCGCTTCAACGGGATGATGTGGGGGCCAACCTGGATGATGTAGTCGATCTCGGCCTGATGGCCGGCGGTTCCCTGCCAGTAGTACAGGCGGGGGTCTTCGAAGGGGTGGGTCAGCAGGCGCAGGTGCTGGCCGACGAACTGCTCGGCGAGCCCTCCCTTTTCGCCCACAGGACGCCCGACAGGTCGCGCAACAGGGCTCACCATCGATGAGTTCAAAGCTTGTCATAGTTCAGCTACGGCCACTGCCCGGGAGCGCCTCTTCTGACGGGGCTCCACTAGACACGGAATGCATCGCGCGACACGAGCTGGAATCTCCGGGTATCACACTCTCTCCTGTGGTAGGTCCAGCTCTCACCACTTCACGAGAACTCGCTATCCAATATGTTATCCAGCCAGCCAATGTGGGATTCCGTCCGTCCGTGACAGCCCAACTCCACGACGATCGCGCCATCCGCTGCTTTTCGATCGTGGTAGCTGCAGACGCCGCTAACGTACTTCACCAGAATCGTCTGGACGTCGTCACGGTGTCTCCAGCGCGATCCACGCATCACAACGGCATCACCGAGCATCGGTATATCTACTTTGCAGATGCATCTTTGTTGCAGATACTATAGCATGATTCGTTCGTTTGCCGATCGCGAAACCGAGTTTGTCTACCAGCAGCGTTTCACAGATATCGCTCCATCCGAGTGAACCGACAATGGCGCATCTGTTTCCGTTTCGACGCTGGCAACGCGTATGACGTCCAGATCACGGACTATCATCAGGAGAACGGGGTATGAGTACGACTGATACACGCGAATACGCTACGATTCCGACGCCGAGTGCAGGCGAGATCCTCAGTGAGGAGTTCCTTCAGCCGCTTGAGATTACACCGTACCGTCTGGCGAAGGAGCTTCACGTGGCAACGAGTTCGATCCTCGACATCGTTCACAACCGCCGTCGACTCAGTGTGGATATGGCGTTGCGTCTATCGCGCTTCTTCGGCACTGGCGAGCGCTTCTGGCTCAACCTTCAGAATGAAATCGACACTCGAAACCGACGAGAATCATTGGCTCGTGATCTGGAGACGATTCACCCGATCCAGCACTCGGCGTAGTCCTGCTGAGCCCCACATAGACCGCGCCGCACGGCTGCGCCCTGGCCGTATCAACTGCGTCAACTTGACGCCTAACTCTAATGTCTCAATAGTTATTCACCGTCTTCTGATCCAACGTCTGGCCCTTACGGGCACGACCTTCTCTGTGCACGGCGCAGCTCAAGCGCTCCGTTGCCAGACATTTGTCGTTTCTTCCACGTTTCCATGCCTACCATCAGAACTACGCGGCAGTCTCCCGTTCAAAGCTGCATCACTGCGGCAGGCTGGAGGCACTGATGAACCACCCGATGCACAGAGTCGTCGATTTCAAGGTTATAGGAACGCTGGGCTCCCGCAGAATCGCGCGTCTGATGAAGGCGGGACCGTCGAACGTAGGCGTGAAGTAGACGGCAAACCATACTGTGACACTGACGGCGCCGCTCGGTACCGGCGCGACGCGGCTCACGCGCTCGGTACTGCTGATTCTCGCACCACCGTGGACGTGGTACAATCCGCCGGTGATCGAGTACGTCTACCGCGCCACGGTGAGAGGCGTCCGGCACGACGGGCGGCTTCAGGTACTCGTCGACCTCGGGTTTCG
>SKQU01000192.1 GCA_007118855.1 Spirochaetaceae bacterium | reverse complement strand
GTCGAGCAGCACGCGCAGGACATCGACGTTCCCGGACTCCGCCGCGGCGAACGCGATCGTGATCGCCTGTCGGCTGCGACCGGGGGAGCCCCGCCCGGAGTCGGCCAGAAGCTGCGCCGAAGCCGTGAGCCCGTGCGGCAGGCGGGCGCTTGCGCCAAGAGCCGCGAGCAGCGGGGACAGTCCGTCCCGGTCCGTCGCGGCAGGGTCGGCACCGGCTGAAAGCAGCACGCGGACCAGCTCGAGCGAATCATCGCGAGCCGCAACGAGAAGCGGCGTCGTTCCGCGCAGATCCGGCGTATTGGGGTCGCCGCCGTTTCCGAGCAGTACGCGAACGACCTCCGTGTGCCCCGAGATCGTGGCAATCAGCACGAGCGACTGCCCATCGCCATCGCGCACCCGGGGATCCGCCCCGTAGTCGAGCAGGAGCTCGACCACCCCGGGATCGCCGGTCATCACGGCGATCAGGATGGGCTCCCGACCATCCGAGTCGGCGATGCCCGGGTCCGCGCCGAAGGCGAGCAGGGCGCGCAGAACCGGTGCGGCGGCCGGCCCCTCGAGCGCGAGATGCACTCCGGTACGGCCGCGTCTGTCCCGGGCGTTTGGGTCGGCACCGTAGAAGAGCAGCGCGTCGATGATCTGCGCTGCGCCGGCCGCCGCCGCGAGGTGCAGCGGTGCGCTGCCCTGCGAGTTCGGTTCGTCGGGATCGACTCCCTGCTCCAGAAGGAGCTCGGCGACCGCGGAACGGTCGTCGCGCAGGACGAGGAAGAGCATGGTATCGCCCTGGGCGTTGCGGACCTTCGGATCGGCTCCGGCGGCGATCAAGCTATCAACAATCGACCGATTGTTCGCGCCGACCGCGCGGTAGAGCGCCGTCCGGCCGGCGTTGTCACGTTCGTCGACTGCGGCTCCCGCGACGAGCAGGGTGTCTACGACCGGGACGTGGCCGCCTGACGCCGCGAGCATGAGAGGAGTCGCGCCGTCGTTGTCGCGCGCATCGGCCTGTGCGCCGCGGTCGAGCAGGAGCGCGACGATCGGCTGCCGTCCGGAGGCTGCGGCGTAGTGCAGGGCGGTCTGGCCGCGGTTGTCACGGGCATCAACGCTCGCCCCGTTGTCCAGCAGGAACCGCACCGACTCGCCCTGACCCGATTCCGTCGCGATCATCATCAGGGTCCGGCCGTTGCGCTGGGGCGCGTTGACGTCTCCGCCCTCGGCCACGTAGCGACGCAGCGCATCGAGGTCGCCGCTGCGTGCCGCGCGCGCCTCAGAGCTTGCGCATCCCGAAAAGACGAGGCCGGCGGCAAGTATCACGCCGGCACATATCACTATCCATCGACTCATGGCTGCTCCTGCCGCGGAGTATAGCGCGTGGAAGCGTTCTTGACACGAGAACCGGAGCGGTCACATGCCGAACAGCTCTTCCTTCAGGTCCAGGTAGTAGAGATAGTCCTGCTCGGGAACGTTCGGCGGACAGCGGTGATCGCAGAAGGGGATGAACCCGCCTCGTTCGACGAGCGGCACGAGCCCCTCGAGATAGACGCGAATCGCGTCCCGCCCCGAGGCGAGCACCATCTTGTCCACGCCGCCCATGATCCGCAGGTCCTTCCCGTGCTGCTCGAGCGCCTCGCCCGGATGGCCGGCGCTGTTCACTTCCCACGGGAACATCGTGTTGAGACCCGACTCGAGCATCCCCGGGATGAGCGGGCGCACGTCACCGTCGCAGTCGGTGTACCAGATGTCGATCCCGGCGTCCCGCAGCCTGGCGCCGATGCGCTTGTACCGGGGGACGACGACGCTCCGGTAGAAGTCGAGCGAGACAATCGGCCCCTGCTTGAATGCGATGTCTTCCCAGCCGGATGCCAGGTCGAAGTCGATGGCGGGCAGCACCTGTTCGAGGGCGTCCTCGACGAGCAGGCAGACGGTTTCGACCATATCCTCGAGCATGTCCGGATAGTCGTAGATCGCGTAGGCGATCCCCTCGAAGGTGAGCATGTCGCGGATCTTGCCCATCATCGATCCGCAGTGGATGGCGAGCGGGTAGTCGCGATCCGCCGGATGCGCGGCCCGCAGCTGGTCGACGTCGATCCTGCGCGCCGGATCATCTCGCCTGAAGCGTTCCTCTTTGGCCCGTCTCCAGTCCTCCGGCGTCTTGATCGACGCCTCGAGGAAATGCGGGATCGTCTCGTGCGCGTCCCTGGGGACCTCGGCGAGCAACCCGTCGGCGTTGATCAGCACCTTCGTGTCATCGGTCTCCCTGATCACGCGTTCCTCGAAGGCCGGGTGCATCCAGATCCGCGGCGCCCAGCTCCTGATCACGTCGAAGGCGAAGAACTCGTCGGCCTGCTCATTGTCCGTTACACCGTTCTCGGTGAAGATCCTCCACTGGCTGAAGTTCTCCCGCCAGTAGCCGAACTCCATGTTGAAACAACGGTCCACCGGCTCGTAGTGCATCTGCCGGTTGAACCGCTCGCGGTCGGTCATCGTTGCTGCCCACTTCGTCCGGATTGGTGTGATGGTTCCCATGCTCACTCCTGGTGAGCCGCTTCGCGCCGACCTCAGCATCTGGTGTCGTCACGAAGCGGTCTTGCTGGTTTTCTGCCGCGTCCGTGCAGGAGGCTGCCGTACCGACGGTCGCATCACCGGGCTGAACGAGGATCCATCGACGGCGCCTGCCGGTTGCACGACGACCATATCACCATTCGCACGATCGCGAAAACCCGCCACTGTGGCCTGGCTACCTGCTGAGAAGAAGCACGAGGCTGCGTGCGGCGCATGAATACGATGCCTCCTCCGGCTCGTCCGCTCCTTCGGGCTGAAAGTCCTCGGGGTGGCTGCGCGCAGTGTCGATCACCCGGTGCCAGCGCTTTCCTGCGGGCGGCTCGCAGAGCACAACGCTCACGCGATTCGGGGCGCTGTTGAGCACGAGGTAGAAGTCATTGTCGTCGCGGTCGGCCTTGATCTCCGCACGGCTCCCGTCAATGCGCAGCGCGAGCGTTGGGCCGACTCGCGCCCAGTCGACCACGTGACCGGTCTCCGTGAACCAGGTGATGTCCGGCATCCTGTTGAAATCGGTATCGCGGCCGGTGTAGAACTCGGGCCGCAGGAAGGCCGGATGACTCAGTCGGAACGAGATCAGTTTCGCAGTGAAGGCGAGCAGACCGGAGTACTCGTCGGCGAGCCGGTAGTCGAGCCAGGAGACGGGGTTGTCCTGGCAGTAGGCGTTGTTGTTCCCGCCCTGCGTTCGCCCGAGCTCGTCGCCTCCGAGCACCATGGGCGTGCCGAGCGACAGCAGGAGTGTGGCGAGCATGTTCTTCTGCTGGCGCAACCTCACGGCGTTGATCGCCGCATCATTCGTTGGGCCCTCAACCCCGTAGTTCGACGAGTGGTTCTCGTTCATCCCGTCGCGGTTGCCCTCTCCGTTGGCTTCGTTGTGCTTGCGCGCATACGAGACGAGATCGCGCAGGGTGAATCCATCGTGGCAGGTCACGAAGTTGATGCTGTGAAAGGGCTTGCGTCCGTCACGAAGGTAGAGATCGGAGCTGCCGGCGAGCCGCGTGGCGAAGGGGGCCGTCACGCCGCGGTCGCCGCGCCAGTACCGGCGAACGTCGTCGCGATAGCGGTCGTTCCATTCGGCCCATCGCCCCCCCGGGAACGAGCCCACCTGATACGCACCGCCGGCGTCCCATGCTTCGGCGATCAGCTTGGTATTCCGCAGGATAGGGTCCTCGGCTATCCGCTCAATGACGGGCGGGTTCTCCATGAGCCGGCCGTTCCGATCCCGCCCGAGGATGGACCCCAGGTCGAACCTGAACCCGTCAACGTGCATCTGGACGACCCAGTAGTGCAGACAGTCCATGATGAGCGACTGGACCACCGGGTGATTGCAGTTCAGGGTATTGCCGGTTCCGGCGTAGTTGCGGTACCGACGCCGGTCTTCCTCGAGCATGTAGTACACCGAATTGTCCCACCCCCGAAACGAGTAGGTGGGTCCGTACTCGTTACCCTCCGAACTGTGGTTGAGCACGATGTCAAGGATCACCTCGATGCCGGCGGCGTGCAGCTCTCGCACCATCTCCTTGAACTCGCGGACCTGGGCGCCGGGTTCCCGGCTCGCGGCATACGAGGCCTTGGGCGCGAAGAAGGCGACCGTCGAGTACCCCCAGTAGTTCCTCAGCCGCTCTCCGGTGACCGGACTGGATCGTGAGATCTCGAATTCGTCGAACTCGTGCACGGGGAGGAGCTCGAGGCTCGTCACCCCAAGCCGCTTCAGGTAGGGAATGTGTTCGATGAGCCCGCGGTACGTCCCCGGATGATCCACGCCGGAAGAGGGGTGAGCCGTCATGCCCTTCAGGTGCGCCTCGTAGACGACGCTCTTGCGCAGGGGATAGTTCAGCGGCTGATCGCCGCGCCAGTCGAAGGCATCGTCGACGACGACGCACTTGGGTATCCCCGCGGCACAGGCGTCCGCGCTTCGGTTGGGCGCGAGATCACCGCCGGGCGAATCGGGGTCGTAGCCGTACTGCGCACTGAGCTCCCACTCGAACCCGCCGGTCAGGGCGCGCGCGTACGGATCAAGGAGGTAGAGCCGGGGGTTGAACCGATGGCCTTTCGCCGGTTCGTAGGGTCCGTCGGCGCGAAAGAGGTAGAGCTGCCCCGCCGCCAGGCCCGGGACGTGGATATGCCAGATGTCGCCGGTGCGGTTGACGGCCGGGTCGAGCGGGATGGTCCGCGACGCCCAAGCCTGCCGCGGCTCGTCGAACAGAAGCAGCGTCACCGCGCGAGCGTGCCGACTGAACACCGCGAACTGGACGCCGTCGCTCGACGTCGTCGCCCCGAGGGGACTCGGCTTGCCCGGTCGGGTCACGGTCGGTCATCCGCGGTTTCGGCGAGAAAGCCGCGCAGCAGCGCGCGGACTTCCTCGGGACGCTCGCTGTGGATCCAGTGACCTGCCCCGGGGACCATCCGGATATCGGCGCGCGGAAAGTACCCGCGGATCAGCCCGCCGTCGCGCTCGGGCTTCACGTACTTCGACTTGCTTCCGCCCACGAAGAGCGCGGGGCCCTCGTAGGTCCCGTGACCGTCCCATCCGAGCACCTTCTCGTACTCTCGGCGCAGAAGCGCCAGGTTGAGCTGCCAGCGGTAGCCGCCGTTGTCCTTGACCAGGTTCTTCAGGAGAAAGGAACGGACCGGTCTGACCGGGATCGCCGCTTCGAGCACGCGGTCGGCGTCCGCGCGGCTTCGAACACGGTCGAGCGGCAGGGCAAGCATCGCGTCCATGATCTCGCCGTGCGACGGGTCGTAGGCGCGAGGCGCCATGTCGAGGACGACGAGCCCGCGCACGAGCCCGGGATGGTCAAGGGCCAGTCGCATGCCGGCCTTGCCGCCCATCGAGTGCCCGACGACGACGGCAGGACCACACCGCGCGCCATCGATCAGGTCGGCAATGGATTCGCTCATCTCGGCGTAGGAGAACGCGTCGGTGTGGGCCGACCCGCCATGGTTCGGAAGGTCAGGATACCAAACGGCGAAATCCGACTCGAACTCCCGCCCGATCGTGCGCAGGTTGTCTCCGGAACCGAACAGTCCGTGGAGGTAGACCAGAGCCGGTCCTGTTCCGTACGAGGAACCCGCCAGCTTCATGCACACTCCCTGGCGCGCGTCAGCTGCCGAAATCGACTCGGGGAACCTCGCGTGCAGCCTCGTCGATTTCGAAGTAATCACGCCCGATCATTCCAAGCCGATCCGCCACCATCCGCGCGGGAAAGAGCCTGATTCGCGTGTTGAACTCCCGCACCGACTCATTGTACCGGCGCCGGGCCACGGCTATCCGGTTCTCCGTCCCCGCGAGCTCGTCCTGAAGCCTGATGAAGTTCTCGTTGGATCGCAGAGCGGGATAGTTCTCCACGATCACGAGCAGCCGCGACAGCGCACTCTGAAGCTCTCCGTAACTCTCGGCCGTCTCAGCAACCGTCTGAGCGCCGGCAAGCCGCGCGCGGGCGTCGGCAATCTGGCCGAACACCGCCTGCTCCTGATCCGCGAATCCGCGCACCGTAGCCACGAGATTGGGAATCAGATCGCTGCGGCGCTGGAGCTGGTTGTCCACCTCACTCCACTGGGCGTCGACCCGCTCTTCCAGCGTGATCAGCGAGTTCTGCTGACCGATGAACCAGAACAGTGCGATGATGAGGATGATCGCGACGATCGCCACCGGCGCGATCCATCGTTTTGAGTTGCCAGCCATAGATCCCTCCAAGCTCTCCTAGAAACCTCGAGACGCCCCGCCGCCGCCGAATCCGCCGCCGCCGAATCCGCTGAATCGCGTGGAACCGCCGCGCGAAGCGGAACCGAACCCGCCGCCGAAGAAGCCCCGCCGGCGGCGGGCGAACAACAACGGCCAGAAGAACCATCGACCGCCCACGAAGAGGAGCAGAAAGAGTACGTAGACCAGATCGCCCGGATCGACGCCGCCCGTGGGTGCCGCGCCGCGTGCCCCGGATCGTACCTCCGCGGACACACCGGTCAGGCTCACCCCGTACTCCTCGGCCACGACCTGCGCGACCGCCGCGACTCCGTTGAGAAGTCCCGCGCTGTAGTCGCCGGCCCGCAGATCGGGTATGACGTAGGTGTCGAGGATCGATCCGGCACGACCGTCCGGAATTGCCCCCTCGAGGCCGTACCCGACTTCCAGGCGGACCTGCCGTTCGTCGAGCGCGAGTATCAGAATCACACCCGAGTCGTCGGCCGAGGCGCCGACGCCCCACTCCTCCGCAAGCGCGACCCCGAAATCGTCGATCGTCGCGTACGGCGCGTGGGTCCGTACGGTGACCACCGCGATCTCGGCACCCGTCTGCTCACGCAGGGACGTGATGATCGCTTCCATCGTGCGGGCGTCGCCGGCGGAGATCACACCGGCAAAATCGTTCACGAACCCCCGCGGTCGCGGCAACTGCTGTGCCGCGAGCCCGGTCGGGATCGAGACGACAAAGAGCGCCACGAGGATCGGAAGCAGCCTCCGCCCGCGCGCAGACCTCGTGCTCATGAGGTCGGTCCCCCGTGGGCAGCGCCGGAGTCGGCGTCCACTACTTCCACGAGACGGGCAAGCCGTTCGAGCAGCGCGTCCACGAGCGCCACGCTGTCGTGGTACTCGGCGACGCGACCGCCGGCGAGGTGCAGGAGCGGACCGGCTTCCAGTCCGAGTTCCCGGTTGACGCGCTCCACGAGCTCCTCAGGCACCTCGGGAGTGGTTTCCACGCCGTGCAGTCGCAACAGCGCCCGGAGGATGGCGGAAACCGAGCCCGACCACTCCTCGAGACGGCGCCGCAGCAGGAGCTTGCGGAATGGACGCGGACGACCGGCGGCGATCGCGAGCTGGCGCAGCGCCATCAGGTTCCCGCGCAGCTGATGCTCCACTTCGTGCCGAAGGTTGGCGCGGCTGATGGTGAGATCCGTGGTGACATCCGGCCCGTGCAGGACACGGTGTGTCTGGGCGATATCGAGGTACTCCATGGGAAAGACGTCCGCCGAACCGACGAACTCCTGGTGCGTCAGCACGAGCGGCGTGACCCGGTGCCGACGCATGAGTCGACGCCCGCTGCGACCGAACTCGCGCAGCGACGGCTCATGGCCCCGTCTCACAATGATAAGCACGTTCACATCGGAAGTCCCGGGCCGGAACGTGTTCCGCAGGAAGCTCCCGTAGACGATCAC
Organism: Spirochaetaceae bacterium; assembly: GCA_007118855.1. Taxonomy (GTDB): domain Bacteria; phylum Spirochaetota; class Spirochaetia; order DSM-27196; family SLST01; genus SLST01. The sequence goes on along the minus strand of SKQU01000192.1, from coordinate 3,152 downwards.
CGACTCGAGCGACTCGCCGAAGGCGGACCTGCAGATCTCGATGAAATCGTGCTCGATTGCGTGAGTTGTCTTCTCTCGTGTGGACGCCATACTCCCCCTGCGGGGCAGGCTACTTCTTCTTCCGCTTCGAGCGGGAAGAGCCTCGACCGCTTGCTGCGGCACGTTTTCGGCGCAACTCTTCGAGCACCCGTGCCTTTTCGGCTTCGCTGACCTGCACCTCTGCGGCCGGCGCGGCTTCCCTGGCGTCCTCGAGCTTCCGGGTCGTCACCGGTGTGCCTCGTCGTTCGGACTCCTTCTTTGTCTTGCGTTTCCTCGCGGCACGCCGCCATCCGAGCAGCACCGGTGAAGCGATGAAGACCGAGGAATAGGTGCCGACCACCACCCCGATCATCAGGTTGAGCGCAAAGAGCTGCACGGTTCCGGTCGCGAACACGTAGATCGCGGCGACCGCGAGCAGGGTCGTGAGCGAGGTAATCAGCGTTCGGCTCAGGCTCTGGCTGATGCTCGAGTTGATGATCGCTGCGAAGCCGCTCTCGCGCATCACGCGCTCGTTCTCACGGACTCGGTCGAAGATGACGATCGTGTCGTTCAGCGAGTACCCGATGATGGTCAGGATCGCGGCGATCGTGGCCGTGGAGACTTCAATCTGAAAGGCGCCGATAAAGACGAGCATGAAGGCGACATCGTGAACCAGTGCCGATATCGATGCCGCCGCGTACCCGAGCCGGAACCTGAACCAGATGTAGGCCAGGATCAGCCCCATCGCGAGCGAGATGAGCAGGATCGTATTGCGCGTCAGCTCCTCGCTCACACGCGGTCCGACGTAGTTCGACTCGAGCTCGCTCACGCGGCCGGCGCCGAACGCGGCCTCCAGCGTGCGCACGACGCGCTCGCTCATGACGGAGCTGAACTCGTCGATCTCCCCTGCATCGCGAACGCGCAGGACGAACTGACGTTCGTCCGGAGCGCCGACGGTCTGTACCTGCGTTCCGTCGATCGGGGCTACCGCGGCGCGAACCGAATCGATCTCAGCGTCCGGACTGTCGATGGCCACCCGCAGACTCAGTCCCGGTTGGAAGTCCACACCCAGATTGAACCCGCCCTGCATGATGGTCGCGGCGAGCCCGGCCGCAATCAGGATCACCGAGACGGCTATCATGATGAACCGGATCTTCGTGAACTCTATGACCCTCATCGTACTCCCCATCCGAGGCTCAGTTTGCTTCGCTTCAGGACCTCGGTGCCGAACTCAAATACGAGTCGGGAGAGGAACAGCGCAGTGAACATCGACGAGACGATACCCACGGCCAGCGTAATCGCGAAGCCCTGCACCGGTCCGGTGCCCAGCTGGCTCAGGAACACCGCCGCGATGAACGTCGTGATGTTCGCATCCATGATCGTCCAGAACGCCTTCTCGAACCCTGCCTTTACGGCTGCCTGCGGGCTCTTGCCCAGTCTGTACTCTTCCTTGATCCGCTCGAAGATGATGACGTTTGCGTCCACTGCCATACCCACCGTGAGGATCACACCGGCGATGCTCGTCAGCGTAAGGGTCAGATTGAAGACGCTCAGAATGCTGACGATGAAGAAGAGGTTCAGGATCAGCGCCAGGTCAGCAATAGCGCCGGCTCCGTGGTAGTAGACCAGCATGAAGACGATCACGAGCGCAAACCCGAGTCCGATCGCCCGCAGCCCCGCCTGAACCGCATCCGCGCCGAGCGCCGCCCCCACGGTTTGCTGACTCACGACCACCAGGTCGACGGGCAAGGCAGCGGTGCGCAGCACCGTCGCGATGTCCTGTGCCTCGTCCCGGCTGAACCCGGTGATGCGCACCTGACCCCCGGTAATCGGCTCGTTGATGACCGCACTCGTGCGAACGCGGTCGTCCAGGACAATCGCCATACTCTCGCCGACGTTTCCGCGGGTGAGTGTCGCGAAGAGATCCGAACCGCGGCCGTCGAGCACGAAATTGACCGTGGGCTGATTGGTGAGCGGCTCCGTGCCGACCCTCGCTTCCGTGATGTGCTCGCCCGGCAGGCCGAACTCGCTGATGTCTTCCTTGATCGCGATATACCTGACGAACCGCAGGATGCCGTACTGATCGGGAACGACATACGGCGCGATGACCGTGCCTGCCGGGACGAACTCCGGGACGCCGGCGACGTCGGGGTCGAATCCCGGCTGTCGCTGCTGCAGTTCCATAAGGGCCGCGGTCGCTTCATTGTCGACGATGCGGAAATTGAGGCTGCCGCGACCCCGCAGGTACGCCTCCACGCGGCCGCGGTCGCTGTCTCCCGGTACCTCGATCAGTATCTGATTGCCTTCCTGCCGACTGACGCTCGGCTCGGTCACGCCGAACTGGTCGATCCGCGAGAGCAGGATCGTCATCGCGAGGTCGAGCGCCTCGCTGAGCTCTTCGCCGGTCGGCTGCCGTCCGAGGCGCTGGGCGAGACTCTGCTCGTCGGCCTCGACAACGACGCTCATGCCGCCTGACAGGTCGAGGCCGAGGTTGATGATCCGGTTCTGAAGCTCCTTGAGCGCGAAGATCTCGTCCGCATAGTGCCGTTCGAGCGCCTCGAAGATCTCCTGTCGGTCGCGAAACGCCCGCAGGATATCTTCCACGCTCCACTCACGCGGAATCTCGTGGCCGAGCACCCGGTAGTTCGCCCGGGCAGTCTCGGTGAGAAAGCCGTAACGCTGCGGCAGGGGCTGTCGCTCGTCGGTCTCCGCGAGCCTCGTGAGCTCCCGTAAAGCCGCGTCGGCCTGGGCACGGGAGGTCTCACGGACCTGCTCACGGCCGCCCGCGGCCATCTCCTTCTCCTCTTCGGGGATGAAAAAGTACCATTGAACGGTCGGGTAGAGGAAATACGCGCTGACGCCGACCAGGGCCAACACCAGCAGGAACCGAAATCTCTTGCTCATGAATCACTCCGAAGCGAAATCCGTCTACTCGTCGTCTTCGTCGGTCTCGGACTCGTCATCGGCCTCAACCTGGGCCGCGGCCTTCTTCGAAGGCCGACTCTGCTCGAGCACGTTGGAGATCGCCGAGCGGGAAAACGTCAGTTTCGTATTGGCGTCGATCCTGAGCACCACCGTGTCGTCCTTGATCGACTGGATGGTGCCGTGAATGCCGCCGATGGAGACGACCCGGT
>SKQU01000250.1 GCA_007118855.1 Spirochaetaceae bacterium | reverse complement strand
GATGTGCCTTGGTCACGATCCCGCGACTGACTGGGCGCTGGACAACCTCAGCTGGGCGGTTCGCGAGTACGGAGTCGACTGGTTCATGATCGACTCGAACGAGTGGGCCGTCTGTCGTGACGAGGGCCACACACACGGCCCGCACGAGGGTGAATGGGCGCAGATCAACGGGCTCTATCGCGTGCTTTCCGGCCTCAGAGCGGAGTTCCCGAAGCTGATCATCGACAACTCCGCCGGCGGCGGACAGCGAGCCGATTTCGGGCTCGCGCGTTACTGCGACGCCATGCCCTGCAGCGACGTCAACTCCCCGAGCGTGATGAACCGGCAATACAGCCACGGATACGGATGTTTCTACCCCAGTTACTACTTCCGTCAGTCGGCGCACTCCTATCCAGCCGTCCGGACCGGTCCGGTGTCCAAAGCGAACCCCTATCCCTGGCCGGACGGATTCGACCCTGTCAGTGCGGACCGATCGCTGTCGCCGGAGCGCCTCGAGTGGAGACTGCTGTGCAGGATAGTCGGAATCTTTCAACCCACCTTCGATCTCTCCGGGCTGACCGACGAGCAGTTGCGAGTCGTCAAGAAGGTCGGGCACACCTTCAAGAGGATCCGATCCTCACTGGCCGGTGATCGGTTCGTCCTCTGCGGCCCCCCCGTCTTCATCGAGCGGGAGAACCGCGAGAGCGGCCGCTGGGAAGTACACCAGTTCGTGAGCACCGACCGGGAGACAGTGTCCGTGGTCGCCTATCGACCGGGAGGCGAAGCAGCGCGTTTCAGGGCCGTTCTGCAGGGACTGAATCCCGAGGCTACGTATCGAGTCGACTCGCATACCGGCCGAGTGAAGGGCGAATGGACAGGCTCACTCCTCATGGATGAAGGCATCACGATCACTCTGCCCGAGCCGCGCGGCGCAGAGGTGCTCGTGCTCGAACGTCAGGGACCTGATTGATCGCGTTTCGACATGTAGTCCCTCATCTTGCGGACACGCTTCTCCAGCGCTGCTATCTCCTGCGGGTAGGCAAGACCCAGTGTGTTGCAGTAGAGGTGGATGACGTCATGGTTGGGCTCGAATTCCGGGTGCTCATTGAGCACGAAGCGCAGTTCGGTCGCTCCGGTCAGGAGCTTCACCACCGCGTCCGTCACGTCGACTCCGTTGTCGGGGTCGCCGAACCTCGTGCCGATGTCGCGCGCCGCATCGTAGTCCGAAAAAAACTGCCATCCCGCGAGAGCCGGCGCATCGCCGGCCGAGAGCGGCTCAATGACGCTCTTCTCCATCTCGTCGGCGATTGTGCGATGGTCGTCGGTCTGCAGCCGCAGCCTGATGAACTCCGTATGGTCGCCGCGGCGGACGGTGACGTGGTTGTCCCCTCCTCGCACCACCGGTTCGTCGGCGGTCTGGGTATAGTGGAACATCAGCATGCCGGAAATCCGTGTCCGGTTCGCCCGGTAGAAGTCCGCGATCGAGCGTTCCACCGTCCGGAATCGCGCCTGCGACTCAGATCCGAACGACCACGAAGCGCTGCAGCCGGGGCGGGCCTGCGCCACCGTGTAGAGCCGGTAGTACATCCACTTCATAGCGGCACCTCCGCGAGTGAGCGGTCCAGATCCTCGATCAGCGTGTCTGCGTTTTCCAGGCCGACGGACACCCTGAGTCCTGACGAGCCGAAGGAGGTGTACCGCCGGCCGGCGTCGTCGAGCGATATGCCGCCGATGAGGCTCTCGAACCCGCCCCAGCTCGGACCTTTCTGGAACCAGGTGAGCCGGTCGATGAAGGCCCTGGTCTGCTGCGGATCGCCACGCAGTGAGAAGCTGAAGACTCCGGATGCGCCGCGCATCTGTTCCTGCGCCAGCTCGCGCTGGGGATAGCTCGGCAAGCCCGGGTACACGACACGCTCGACAGCCGGGTGCTGTTCGAGGAAGGAGGCAACCCGGGTCGCATTCTCCTGGTGCCGGTCCATCCGCAGATGGAGTGTTCGCAACCCGCGCTGAAGCAGCCACGCCGTGTTCGGATCCATGGAGTTTCCCAGATACGCCCGTTCGGTCTCGGTCATCGCACGCAGGTCCGCCGAACGGCCGATGATCACGCCACCAACGATGTCACTGTGGCCGCCCAGGTACTTGGAGCACGAGTGGACGACCATGTCGATACCGAAGCTCAGCGGGTTCTGGAAGACCGGCGTGGCCCACGTGTTGTCTATCACGGTGCGGATGCCGTGCCGGCCGGCGAGCTCTGCGACTGCCTTGAGGTCCTGGATCGAAAACACGTACGTGGAAGGACTCTCGAGGTAGATCAGCCTGGTTTGGGGGCTCACGCAGGCAGACATCTCCTCGATGTCCGTGCCGGTCACGAACGAGGTTCGTACGCCGAACTTCGTGCCCAGCCAGTCAAGGAAGTTCCGGGCCGGTCCGTACGCGTGCCGGACGCAGATCACGTGGCAGTCCTTCTCGACCCACTTCATCATTGCCGCCGAGACGGCTCCCATTCCGGATGAGAAGCACCGAGCGGTCTCGCCTCCCTCCAGGGCGGCGATCATCGCCTCAGCGCCTTCTACCGTGGGATTCGCGATTCGCGAGTAGGTGTACCGGTCGCCGTCGGCGTTGGTGACCTGGTCCTTGCCGTCGTAGTCGACGAAGAGCGAGTTCTGGAAGATGGGCGGGACTGCCGCCCCGAGGTACCGGCCATGGTCGTCTCCGAAGTGGGTGCAGATGTCCTCTATCCGCATCTTCTACTCCCAGCCCGGACGGAACACGATCAGTGAGGCCCCGTGCGGGCGAAGCCTCAGGTTGCCGGTGTACGATGGATTTGGTCGGACCTCGTACGTCCTCAGCGACGGTCGCATCGCATTCCTCAGAGCCTGGATATCGCTCGGGAGCAGGTGCATGGGGGCGCCG
>SKQU01000093.1 GCA_007118855.1 Spirochaetaceae bacterium | reverse complement strand
TCGCGCAGATCGCCCCCGCCGTACGGGTCGCGCTGGGCGAGGAGTTCGGCATGCAACCCGGCGACCTGGTAATCGGTAAGATCTACGCCGCCCTCAAGGCGCTTGGCGTGGACACGGTCCTGGACACGAACTTCTCTGCCGACCTCACGATCATGGAGGAAGGCACGGAGCTCCTCGAGCGCATCAAGAACGGCGGTCCGCTGCCGCTCATAACCTCGTGTTCACCCGGCTGGATCAAGTTCGGCGAGACCTACTTCCCGGAGCTCCTTGAGAACGTCTCCAGCTGCAAATCGCCCCAGCAGATGCTGGGCGCCCTGATCAAAACCGTCCATGCCGAATCCACCGGGAGGGATCCGGCCCGGATCATGTCGCTTTCCATCATGCCCTGCACCGCCAAGAAGTACGAGGCGCAGCGGCCCGAGATGGAGGCCAGTGGTTTCCGCGACGTGGACGTCGTGCTCACCACGCGCGAGCTCGCCCGGATGATCCGGGAAGCCGGCATCGACTTCGACACGCTGGAGGAAATGGGCCCGGACCCCGTGCTGAGCGCCTACTCCGGCGCGGCGACGATCTTCGGCGCGAGCGGCGGGGTCATGGAAGCCGCCCTTCGGACGGCCTACGAGCTCGCCACCGGCAAGCGGCTCGAGACGGTGGAGTTCACCGGTGTACGGGGCGTCGACGGGGTCAAGGAGGCGACCGTGGATCTGGACGGCACGCCGGTGACGGTCGCGGTCGCAAGCGGCCTGGGCAACGCGCGCACGCTCCTCGACCGGGTGGCCGATGCGAAGCGCCGCGGCGAGACGCCGTACCACTTCATCGAGATCATGACCTGCCGGGGAGGATGCGTCGGCGGCGGCGGCCAGCCGCTTGAGAACACGATGGCGCGGCGCCGGGCGAGGATCGACGGCCTCTACCGCGAAGACGCAGGGCTTCCCATCCGACGCTCGCACGAGAACCCGGAGGTGCGTGCGCTCTACGAGAGCTACCTGGGCTCTCCGGGCGCAGAACGCTCGCACCACCTGCTGCACACCCACTACACCAGACGCCCGGCCTACGCGTAGGGGAGGAAGGGTACGCCAGTGCTCATGCCGTCTCGTCCGTGAGGCTGAGCGCATCCGCGAACCGGGGATGATCACAGCCGCCGGAGTGGTCCCCTCAGTCTTCGAGATCGTCGCGCAGGCGCGCGAGCGTGTCGCGCAGTTCCTCGTCTTCAATCCGCTCGAGCGCTTCCACCTCGTCGCGCGAGGGTGGCGCTGATCCGGAGGGTTGGGAGGTCCCGGGACTCGGGGGGGGCGGGGCTGTGGAGGCGGCATCCGGGGTGGGCACGGTGCGGGCGCTGGGGTCGGGGGCGGTTCTGCCGGGGCGGTCGACGACGCGGACGGCGATACCGGTGATGCCGAGCTCGGGGAAGCGGCGCCTGAGCTCGTCGACGATGCGGCCGCGGCGCATCATGACCATCTGCACCCAGCCGGGGTGGTCGGCCTCCACGATGAGGGTTCGGCCGCGGACGTCGACCGGCTGCGAGTGCGCGGCTATGCGTTCGCCGACGATGGGCTGCCAGCTTCCAAAGAGCCCGATGTAGTCCGACCCCTCGGTCTGGCCGATCGAGTCGAGGAAGCGCTGGATCAGATCGTCGGCTTTTCTCACCTTCTGATCATACCGCGCCGTCCCTCACGGGGGAAGTGCGATGGCGTGACCCGGTGGGCGAAGAGACGCAGACTGTCACGAACGCCGGGGCTCCATCGCGGGCCGCACCAGGCTTCGCGACATTCCTGACCGTCTGCGCCACCAGGCTCCTGACGAAACGAGGTTCCCGCGCTACACTACAGGAGCGGAGGGGGGAGGAAGGGAGCAATGAAGGCACGGTGTGTCCGGATCGTCCTGACAGGGGTTCTGGTCGCGGGGGTTCTGGTTGCGATCGCCGGGTGCGCGACCGGCGAGCCGGCTCCGGAGCGGCCGCCGGTGGCGGAGGTGAGCGAGCTCGAGAGCACGGTGATGACGCCGGAGGTGGTCCGGTTCACCGCGAAGGTGGTGGTGCACAATCGCCTGCATTCGGCGCTCGACTTCGACCGGGTGGACTACGCGGTGGATCTCTTCGATTCGGAGCTCTTCACCGACTCGTTCGCCGAGCTGCCGCGCACGCGCGGCGGCGGGCGCATGACGATCACGCTGCCGTTCCAGATCGCGGTCACCGATATCGTCGAGCGCGCGGTGGACGTGCTCGCCGAAGAGAGCATGCGCGTGACCTTCTCCGGACATGTCTACCCGGCGGTGCAGAGCGGCATTGGCGCGATTCCGTTCCGGCGGACGGTGTCCATCCCGATTCCCCGGATGCCCGAGGTCTCGTTCCGGCGTACTGAAGGCGTCCCGTTCAGGGACACGTTCCGTATCGTGATAGACGTGCGAAACAGGAACTCCTATGCGCTGACGATCACGGAGATCGAGAGCTCCATTGAGATCAACGAGCGCTCGTACCCGCTTCTGAAGACGAGCGAGTCGACTCGCATTGAGGCCGGCGAGACCGGAACGGTCACGCTCGAGATGGAGCAGACGCGCGGCGAGCGCCTGAGCATGCTGCTCAACACGCTCCAGTCTGAGCACCCGTCATTCACGATAGGCGGGTCGATCACCGCACGCACCGAATACGGGTGGATCTACCTCCCCGTGCGCATTGAGGACCGTGCCTCGCGGTGAGCGTGACTCAGGCTCGCTGGCACGCCGCGCCCGGTCGTGGTACTGTGGCGCATGACAGGGGATACAACGGCGAGGACGGCCGTGCGGGCCGCCGTGAGGGCGGCCGCGGAGAGGGCGCTCGCGCTGACGGACGCCCTGATCGAGCAGTTCGGGCCGCGGCCGGCCGGAAGCGAGGGATCAAGGCGCTGCGCCGAGGCGCTGT
>SKQU01000142.1 GCA_007118855.1 Spirochaetaceae bacterium | reverse complement strand
TCGCGCGGCCGGGTCGTTGAGGGGAGCTTCACCTCCGACGCCGATCTCCATCGCATGACCGGCGGCCGGGCGCTCGACGCGGCGATCATGATCGAGTCCTTCGTACACACGGCCGAGCCGCACGCGCTGTTCCGCGCGCTCTCGCGGCACGTGAGACCGAAAGGGGTACTCCTCATCTGCGACGACCTGCCCACCGCCCGGCTGCTGCGCGAGATGCGCTCTCCACGCGGCCGCGCGCGGCTCAACCGGCGGCTTGCCGCCGACTTCAGACGGGGGTGGCAGATCGCGGGGTTCCGAAGCGTTTTGGAGATCGCCCGCCTCGCCGCAGGCTCCGGCTGGCGGCTCGTACGATCCACCGACCTGACCGAGTACGTCGTGACCAACCGGCCGCGCGACTACCTCGCGCGCGCTGCCGCCGGGCCGGCGCGTCTCGTGCGTCTGCGCGGTCACTGGTGGCGGAACGTCACAGGCGGGGCGGCGCTCCAGCGGCTCATCCGCCGCCGGCTCCTCAGGTACCGCCTCCTCGTGCTCGAGAAGACGTGAGCCCTCATCTAGGGACAGCCGCGCGCGAGGTCGATCATCATCGGAAAAAAGTCGTTCATGAGCCTGTGAGGCGGCTCCTGATAGGGACGCATACCTGCGCCGAACCCCTCGGCGATGAAACAGCCCACGATGTCGTCCCTGCCGGCCACGTGGATGGGCACCGAGAGCACCGACTCCGTCGAGCGGATGGGTCTCTGCGGCTCGTGGTCACCGAGTATCACGATGACCGGATCGCGGCTGTGGTCCATGACGCGATCCACGTAATCGGTGATCACGTCGAAAACGTAGCTCATTGAGGCGAGGTATCCTTCAACGAGCTGCGTGCCGCCGGTCCAGGTATTGTCGAACCGGAGGATCTCATCCGACCGCTCATGGTAGACGCTCCCGTCGCCAAGCTGCTCCCACTCGATGAGAGGCGGGATCTTGTTGAAGGGGGTGTGACTGCTCACGAGCTGGTAGTAGACGAGAAGTGGACGATCCTCGGCGGCGCCGCCGGGCTGCGTGAGCTCCTTGATCCGGTGATGCGCGGTCCAGATCGCGAACTGGTCGGTAACCGGCACGTAGGAGAACCACGGACCGGCAAACCCGAAGCCGTCCCCGTGCGCGATGATCGACTCCTCAAAGCGGTAGAGGTCCCAGCCTTCGGGCCATTCCCCATGGACCGTGCCGGGCCGGATGGTCAGCGTATAGTATCCTCCCTCGTGCAGCGTGCCGCTGAGCGTCGGCAGCCCGGCATCGTAGAGCTGCAGAAAGCGCTCCTGCGAGTTGATCCATTGCCCGGTGAGAAAGGTCGCCTCGGCGAGCCACGAGTACCCGCCGGCCACCGGTGAACGCAGGTACGACGTGACCACACGGTACCCCTTCGCGTTGAGCACCTCCTCGAGGCGGTCGCGGTACGGGTCGAGATGGCGAGCGAGCTCGGGACGGTAGACCGAGGCGTACCCGTACGCCTCTATGACGAAAACGTAGATGTCGCGATCGCGCAGCCCGGGAAACCGGTAGTCGGGCGCCTCAGCGGCCGCTTCGCGAGCGGCCGGCTGCGGACCAGCCCCGTCTCCTTCCACCTCGTCGGGAACTTCGACGACCTCGACGAACTCAGCCGGCCGGCCCTCGAACCACGACCCCACCGCGAGCGCCGCGACCGAGGACGGCGGGCCGGTAGCCGCGACGGCTGCGACACCCAGAAGCGTCACGGCGGCAAGCGACACGGGTCCCACCTTCGCCCGCCGCAGCACCGCCGACGCCGCTGCCGCGAGGGCCCAGCCGGCCGCCGCGAGCGCAAGAAAGAGCAGGACCGTGAAGACCGGCGCGATGAGATCAACCGTCGGCCCTATGTCCCCCAGAAAGAGCAGCAGCGCGCCGCGGATCATACGAATGTCGCCGCGTGCTGAGAACGGCCGCGCGTAGTAGAATTGGAAGAATGACTCGGCGGCAGAGACGCCGGCGAGCACCCCGAACACGCCGCCTGCGGCCATGGTGCTCCAGCGGCGGACGCCGGGAGCAAGACGTCGGTCCAGAAGGAGATAGAGCACCCAGAGCATGAGGAGGCTCTCGGCGACCGGGACCAGCGCGCGAAGCGGCTCGCCGCGCGGCACCCAGGTGGAGAGCGAGAGGGGCAGGTTCAGGACCGCGAGCAGGACGATGGAGGCAAAGATCGCCGGAATGATGCGGGAAGCTGGTGAGATGCATCGAGTGCGCACGGAGGGAATCATAGCAGCACGGAACTCGACCGGCAAATTTGACGGAGCTCCCGCAGAATCGCGATCTTAAAATAGGATGAAAAAGTTTAAAATCGTCATTATTGGTGGCGGATTCGCAGGGCTGCAGGCAGCTCGCTCGCTGCGCGGACTTGGGAATGCCGAGATAACCCTGGTCGACAAGACAGGGATCGCGACGATGGTCCCGGCGCTTCCGGATGCGCTCTCCGGTCGTCTGCCCATGGACAAGCTCTTCCGGCCGCTTCATGAGCTTGCAGGCGGAAACCTCAGAGTCATCGTGGACACGGTGGAGTCTGTAAGCCTCGAGCACCGTTCGGTCGCGGGCGTCGCGGGCACCTACGATGACGACGGTCTCATCATTGCCGGAGGATCGGTTCCGCTCGCGGTGCCTGACTCGTTCGAGGGTCCGGTTCACATGGTGGACTCCCTCGAAGGCGCGCGCGCGCTGCGTGCGGAGATCGAAACCCGCGTCGGCCCGGATCCCCTCCACCTGGTGGTGGCGGGGGCCGGCTACACCGGACTCGAGCTCGCGGCGGCAGCACGCCGCGGCGTACCGGATCCGGGAGCCCTCTGCATCACGGTCGTCGACACCGCGGAAGATATCCTTCCCATGCTCACCGACCGCCAGCGCGCTGCGGTTCGAAGCTACCTGGAAGCGCGCTCGATCACGCTCCTCACCTCCACGTTGGTCCGCAAAACGCAGGAGAGCGTCGTCGAGCTCTCGGACGGAACGACGATCGGCAACGCGCTCTTCGTCTGGTCGGCGGGAATGCGGGCGGCGCCAATCGAATTCGACGAACAAGTCGAACGCACACCCGACGGGAGGATCCTCACGACCGACACGCTCGCCGTGCCGGGTCATCCGGAGGTGTTCGTCGCCGGCGATCAGGCCGCGCTCACCCGGGACGGCAGGGTGCTGCGCCGCGCGGTCAACTTCGCCTTCTACTCAGGCCGACGCGCGGGACGGAATCTCGCGGCCGAGCTTCGCGGCCGCAAGCCGAAGCCGTTTCACCCGGTGGACCTGGGGTGGGTTCTGCCGCTCATAGAGACGAGCGCCGGGAGGGTATTCGGCGGGATGAGGGTGGGCGGCCGCTTCGGACTGCGGCTTCACTACCTCATGTGCGGGTTCAGACACTTCGGCGGACGCAGGTCGGGGGCGTACTACCGGGCGGCGCTGAACCTGCGACGCACACCGGCCCCCCTCGCGGGCAGCCCGCTCCCGGGCGAACGGGAAGGCAGTGATCCATGACGCCGGTCTCGCGGTGGCTCGTCTCGCTACGGGCCTACTCCTTTCCGGCCTCCCTCATGCCGGTCCTCCTCGCCGCGGCGCTCGCCGCGACGGGCGGCCTCACGGTCTCCTGGGCGATGCTGCCGCTCTACGCGGTCGCGGCGCTCCTCTTCCACGCCGGCACGAATGTCCTCAACGACTACTACGACTACCGCCACGGGGTGGACGGCCCGTGCGACCCGGATCCGACGCACGCGATCACCCGCGGTATCGTCACGCCCCGCTTCATGGCGATATCCGGGCACCTCTACTTCGCCGCCGGCATCGCCCTCGGCTCGCTCATCGCGCTCGAACGCGGAAGTCTCTTCTTTGCGGCGGGGCTTGCCGGCGCGCTTGCCGCCTACTTCTACACGAACGCGCGCTACAGTCTCAAGTACCGCGCGCTCGGGGACGTCGCGGTCTTCCTGCTCATGGGGCCTGCTCTTACGGCGCTCGGCTACTGGGCGCTTACGGGATCGGTCGACGCGACCGCAATCGTCGCCTCGCTTCCGCTCGCCTTCTTCGTGACGGCAATCCTTCACGGGAACAACATGCGCGACATCGAAACCGACGCGGCGGCGAGAGTCGATACGGTTGCCCGTCGGCTCGGGTTCAGAAGGAGCAAGGTGCTCTACCTTGGCCTGGTTTCCGGCGGGTACGCGGCGACCGCCGCGGGTGTGGCCACGGGCCTCTTCGGATGGCCCGTCCTCGCGGGTGTGCTCTCGCTGCCGGCCGCGTGGCCCATAGTGCAACAGGTTCGCAACGCCGGCAGCGGCGCCGAGCTCATGAACCTCCCGGCTCGCAGCGCCGGGTTTCACCTGCTGTTCAGCCTGCTCTACTGCGGCGGGTTCTTCGTGCAGAGTGTGGTGGCGTGACCGATCTCCGTGAGGTCGTTCACGACAGGATGCGTGCCGCGATCGCGGACTCGCTCGAGGGGCTGCAGGCCGACGCGGCGATCGTCGCGCTCATCGAGGGGTACCTGGAACGACCGGCGGGAATGGCGCGAGCCCGGTTGCTCGCGGAGATTGCACGAGCGTACAGCGGACCGACGGCCGAGGCAGACCCGCCGGAGGCGATCGTCGACCTCGCCGCGGCGACCGAAATCCTCCACCTCTTGGCACTTATACACGACGACGCCATCGATGCCGACGGCGGCGAACGAGCCGAACGAGCCGCTCGCCGATTGCCGCAGGCGAGCGGCCCCTATCGTGCGGCCGTGGCAATTCTCTCAGGGGATCTGGTGCACGCGATCGGCGCGGCGCTCTTCGCAGAGGCGGTGGATCGCCACGGGCTTGATCGGCGAATCCTCGAGGAGGTGCGTACCGTCTCGGTGCGGACCATTCTCGGCCAGGCTCAGGACCGAAGCTACCTCGGCACGACGGAGCCTGCCTCGCCCGTCCCGCCCCCCGCAAGCTCCCCGCGGCCGAGCTTCGCGCGCCTCTACGAGCTCTACGACACGAAGACCGGGTGGTACACCGTCGCCGCCCCCTTGCGCATCGGCGCGCTCACGGCCGGAGTCTCAGACGCCGAGCTCGCGGGACTGTCGGCAGTCGCACTCCCCCTCGGACGCGCCTACCAGTTGCGCGATGATCTCGAGGACCTGCTGCGGCTGCTCTCACGGAACCGGCCGCAGGATTTCCCCGCGTGGGAGCGCAATCTCGCGGCGACCTGGCTCGGCTCGGCCTGCGCGTCGGTCCTCACCGTGGATGCGGGCGAGCTGACCGCGGATGTGACCTGCCGGATCGCAGACCTCTGCGCACAGGCTTCGAAGGCGGCGCGCGCGCTGCATCTCCGGTCAGGCTCCCCCGACGCGCTGGCGAGACGCCTGCGCGAGATCCTTCGGCTCTGATTTTGTTGCCGGACGCGCGTAGGACACCTACCTTCTCACTATGCGTGCAAGAAATGTGGTTCGAGTGATCCTCGGGTTCGTCGCTCTGGTCGTCGTGGCCGGAATCGGGTTTTTCGCGTATGTGTGGTTTTCCGGCGGGACCGGTGAACCCTCGCGAGAAGCAGAGGCCGCGGCGGTCGAGCCGGCGAGCGCCGATTCGGTGGCCTACGACGTGATCCGGGATGAATCGCAGGCGCGGTTCGTGATCGACGAGGTGCTTCGAGGACAGCCGAATACGGTGGTCGGCACGACGAATCAGATCGCCGGATCCGTGGCGATCCAGACACAGCCGGGCGCGGTCGAGATCGGCGAGTTCGTCATCAATGTCCGCAGCATCCGGACCGACGATGAGGTCCGCGATCGGACGATTCGCAGCATGATTCTTGAGTCGAACCGGGACGAGTTCGAGTTTTCGAGCTTCCGTCCGACGTCGGTCGCCGGGGTCCCGGACACGATAGCCGTCGGCGACACGCTCGATCTCGCGGTCACCGGCGACCTCACGGTGCGCGACGTGACGACGGAGACCACCTTTGACATGACCATCCGCGTGGACTCAGCTGACCGCATCTCCGGCCTCGCAACGACAACCGTCACGTGGGCCGAGCTCGACATCACGATACCGTACGTTGGCGGCGATTCCATTGTCGCGAGCGTCGCCGAGAGCCTCGACCTCGAGCTCGAGTTTGCCGCACGGCGTCGCGAGTAGCCGGACCGTCGGCGGCTATTTGAGCGACCCTGCGGTAAGGCCGCTTACGATCGTGCGTTGGAAGATGAGCACCGCGGCGATGATCGGCACGAGGGTGACGACCGTTCCCGCAGCAACCCAACTCCACTGCAGCTCGAATGCGCGGCTGAGGCTGAGCACCGCGACGGGAACCGTTTCCACGCGGGCCGACCCGATTGACACGGTGTTCGCGAGCATGAACTCACCCCACGACCCGAGGAAGGCGAGAACACCGGCTGAAAACATACCGGGAGCGGCGATCGGCAGCACGATGCGAAAGATCGTGCGCAGCGTGCCCGCGCCGTCTATCCGGGCGGCATCCTCGAGCTCGAAGGGAACGTTCGCGAAGTAGCTGGCGATTAGAAAGGACGAGAGCGGGACCGCGTACACCATGTTGGGGATGATCATCGCCCAGTAGGTCCGGATCAGACCGAGGGCGCGCATCAGCACGAAGGTGGGGGCGATCACGACGATCGGCGGGATCATCCCGGCGATCTGCATCGAATAGAGCGTGTGAAACCGGTAGCGAAACCGCAGCCTGGCAATCGCATAGGCGGAGAGTGTGGAGAGCGCGAGCGTTCCGATCACCGCCCCGGAGGACACAACGACGCTGTTGAGAACCGAGCGCTGGATCCGAAAGCGCTCTCCGAGCACCGTGCGGTAGTTGTCGAGCGTCGGGTTCTCGGGCCAGTACTCCACGGGCATGCGGTATTCGGTGCCCTGCGGCTTGATCGACGTCAGGCCGATCCACACGAGCGGAGCGAGGCTCCAGACGGCAACGACGGCGATGATGAGCGTGGAGACGATCCGACGCGTAGTCTGTCTGCTCTTGCGTGTCATTCTCACCGGCTCACTCCCTGAAACTGAAGGTGCGCCTGACGCGCCCAATGTAGAACACGCCGACGACGGCCACGAGCAGAAAGGTCACGACCGCGTAGGTAGAGGCGCGACCGAACTGGGCGTAACGGAAGTAGGCGGTGTAGGCGAAGGAGCTCAGCGTATCGGTCGCGGTCCCGGGCCCGCCGCCGGTGAGACCGTAGATGACGTCGAAGACCCGAAGCGCGTCCTGCGACCGGTAGAGCAGCGCCACGTAGACGGTGGGCATGACAACCGGAAGCATCACGGAGAAGAAGCGGCGGACGGCGCCCGCACCGTCGACGATCGCGGACTCGATCACCTCGCGCGGTATCAGCGCGAGCCCTCCCATCAGGAAGAAGGCGGCGATGCTCGAGCCCTTCCACGTATAGGCCACCACGACGCTTCCCATCGCAAGCACCCGTTCGACCAGGAAGAGCGGCGGCTCGGAAGCGATCCCGAGCCGCACGATGATGTCTCCCACGGGCCCGACATCGCTGTTCAGCATCCATCGCCACATCGACGCCTGGATCACCTTGGGGATCGCCCAGGGAACGATGATGATCGCGCGCAGCAGACCGCGCACGCGCCTGGGGACGTAGAAGGTCGCGAGCGCGAGAAGCATCCCGAGCGAGATGTCGAGCGCAACGGCGACCACCGTGAACCCGACGGTGAACACGAGCGTATACCAGAACTGGTCGCTCTGCATCACGTCGCGGTAGTTGCGCAGCCCGATGAACCGGGCGCGCAACCAGTCGGTGCTGGAGTCGAGCGCGAAGAGCGAATAGAGCGCGCTCTGCAGGATCGGGTAGTAGTTGAGCACGACCAGCCCGATCACCGCAGGGGCAACCAGAACGAGCCCTATGCGCGTCTCCGCGCGATCGGCGACCACGAGGCCGGCTGCCTAGCGTCGCTCGAGAACGGCGGCTCGTCGAGCGAGATTCGCCATCGCGTCTTCCACGCTTCTCGTGCCGGTAATCGCCGCATTGATCTCCTCGGCCATCATCCCGGAGAGCTCGGCGTAGCTCTCGGACGGCGGCCGGCTGAGCGCGATCCCGACGAGCGGGGTGAGCTTCTCCACATTCGGATTGTACTCCTGGACGACCGGATCATCGTAGAGCCCGCGGTAGTACTGCACGGGACCCCAGGCGAGCGCGAACCCCTTCTGCACCGGCCGCTGCGACATGACGTCGAGCACCTTGACCGTCTCGTCGATCGACCGTCCGAACGGGTTCGCCGCGAAGGCGAAGCCGCCGGTGACCGCGACCTCGCGACCGTCCGGTGCGGCCGGAAAGGGCATGAAGTCCCAGCGACCGGCAACGCTTGAACGCTCCGGGTCATCGAGCCAGGTGATGATATCCGCATTGTCCCACGAGAAGATCGCCTCCCCGGCCACGAAGCGCTGCCGGGACTCGCGCCGCTCGAGATTCTGCACGGCGCGAGGCGAGAGGCCGGTCTCGATCGTATCCCGCATCAACTGGACCGCACGGATACTCTCCGGCGAGTCGAAGAGGAAAGCGCCGTCCGGTCCGCGATACTGCCCGCCGTACCCGTAGAGCAGTGTCGCGTAGAACATGTTCAGCGAGTCCCCGCTCCGGGCGCCGGGCCACAGGAAGCCTGCGAGATCGCTCTCCTCGGCGAGAACGGCCGTGATGATCTCGACCATCTCGTCGATCGTCGCGGGAGGCGCGAATCCGTACTGCTCGAGGATATCGGTGCGGTAGAAGAGCCCCGTGAGGCTCCCCCAGAAGGGCACTCCAAGGCGATCGCCCTCGTAGGAAAAGGTATCCAGCCCGGCCGACTCGAGCCGCTCCTCGAGCTGCGGAATACGGTCGTTGAGCGGCAAGGCCCAACCGGCACGTCCGAACTGCGTGACCCATGGCTCGTCTATACCGAAGATGTCCACCGTCGTGTCCCGCGAGGTCATCCAGATGACCAGCGCCTCGAGCATGTCCTGAGGCATCGTGTAGTACTCGAGCTCGATCTCCGGGTGAAGTCGCGAGAGCTCGGCGCGTATGACGTCGATGGGCGGGTCTGCGTCCGTAAACGAGTCGGCGAGAAAGGGGTTGTATCCGAGCGTTACCGTCGTCGGGCCCTCGGCCTGCTCGGCACATCCCACGGCGATCAAGGCCAGAGGGATCAGGAGCATGAGCACCGTTGGGGACAGACGCAACTTCTTTTTCATGAACATCTCCTCCATCTCCATTATCATAATACGGCCGGCCGGCGGCGTACACGAAAACTTCATGAGACGAAGCATACGGACTGCATTCACGCCGCACTGTAGACATCCGCCGCCTCGCCGGTGATGATGCGCGCGCGGCAGACGGACGGTCTCCCGCGACAATGCCCTCCTATCGCGTGATCACCTCGATCCGCTCAACGGGAATACTTCCTGAGGCAACCTCGAGATACGGCCTGCCGTCGCGAATCCCCACCGATCCGTACCCGCCGGCGGTGCAGAGGAAGGCGCGAAAATCGCCTGCCACCGCGGGCTCGAGGTAGAGCACCCGGTCCACCGCGTCGTAGCGCGCACCGCTGTAGGCCTGCAGGAGACCGTAGGAGGCCATCGCCCGCGCATACCAGTGGCCGCACTCGTACTCGTCGAAGGGATTGCGCCACCGACCGTCGTACCGCGAGCGAACCGCACGCACCACGGTGAGCCCCTCCTCCACCTGTCCCGTCATGATCAGGTGCGACGCGACCTGGTACTCGATCCCGGTCCACACCTCGTCGCTGTAGACGAAGGGAAGCGCGGGCTTGCCGCCCTTCGGCCAGGAGCAGAGCAGGAGACCGCTCTCCTGCGGAAACGCGTACCCGGGGCGCTGCGGATTGGCGTGATCCGCCAGTGATTCCCGGAAGTTATGCCTGAATACCGACGCGAGATGTCCGGCCGTCTGCCGCTCGTCGAGCACGGCCCCCACCCCGCAGCATCGGGCGATCCAGTCACCGAGCACGCCGTCGGAGATACATCCGCCTCCGTACTGGTACTTCGGCCCCTCCTTCGTGAGGATCTCGACGGCCTCGGGAGAGTAGGCGCTCTGCCCCGACGCCTGTGCATCGTGCAGCGGACTCGGGGTCCGCAGCCCCTCCCACTGAACCTTCTGGATGAACCACTCGCCGTTCCACAGCTCGCCGCTCATCGCGCGCCGTCCCCGGACGAGCACCTCCTCGTAGCGGGCCACCTCGTCGCCGCAGGCGCGACCCATCGCGATTGCCGCAGCAAGCGCGCCCAGATAGAAGCTCGTGCACATTCCGTCCGCGCCCCAGAACTCTATGTCGTAGGTGTTGTGGTGCGGCTCGACGAGCGTGCCGGTACGATCTGGATCCCAGGTGTCCATGCAGTAGTGCAGGCTTTCCTTCGCCGCAGGCCAGAGCTTCCTGAGCCACTCGGTGTCACCGCTCGTGCGCCACTCCCGGTGAAGCTTCATGATCCCGCCGAGCTGCCCGTCCGCGGCGGCGTGGTGGACGTGCTCGACCGGCCCCACGGGAAGAGCCGAACGGAAGGTCTGATGCCCGCGGTCGTCCTGGCTCACGAAGAACTCCGTTTCCCGAAGACTTCGCTCGAGATCCGGAAAGAGATGAGGAATCGCCTGCGCATAGTTCCACACGTGGGTACAGGTGCCGTGGCAGCAGCCGGCGTCCGCATGGCAGCCCTCCCAGCCCCAGAGCTTCCCGTCGGCCTGGCGCAGAACAGTCGGTGACTTGATGATCGCAAGATTCGACGCGACGGCTTCCACGATCTCGGGCGGAAGACTCGTGTCGTAGAAGCAGTCGCTGAAGGCGCTACTCGCCTCGCGAAGCCGGTCGTAGTTCGTTCGCCAGAAATCCACCACCTCGTCCGGCCCGGAGAAGCGGGCCGCGTACCAGGGACGGTAGCACTCGTCGTCCGTTGGGCCGCAGTCACAGGAGCCGGAGCAACAGGCGGACTGGCTCTCGCTGGTCTCGCGCGGCGGCTGCCCCGCC
>SKQU01000285.1 GCA_007118855.1 Spirochaetaceae bacterium | reverse complement strand
CCGCGCAGGACCGCGAGTATCCGGTGCGACGGCGCCCGGTGAGCGGGCTCGGACCAGTTGAAGTAGTCGCGGTATCTGTCCGCCGCCTCCTTCCTGCCGCGCGCCACGGCCGAGCGCAGGAGTGCCGACCGCGTGAAGAGAGTCCGAAGCGCGGCGCGGGTCGCGGCGTCTTCGCTCACCCGTTCGGCCACGATGTCGCGCGCGCCTGCGAGCGCGGCCTCGACGTCCGGAACGTCGTTCGAAGGATCGACGAAGCCCGCCGCCGCGGCGACCGGGTCCGCTTGCTGCGCGAAGATCACATCCGCAAGCGGCCCGAGCCCGCGCTCGCGCGCGATGTCCGCTCTCGTTCTCCGTTTGGGCCGGTAGGGCAGATAGACGTCCTCGAGCTCGGCCGCCGTCGCCGCTCGCGTGACCGCGGCTTCGAGCTCGGCGGTCAGAACGCCGCGCTCGGCGAGGCTTTCGAGGATCGCCCGTCGCCGCTTTTCGAGCTCGCGGACGCGCTCGGCCGCATCGCGGACCGCTATGACCCCGACCTCGTCGAGCGAGCCGATCCGCTCCTTGCGGTAGCGGGAGATGAAGGGAACCGTGGCGCCGTCGTCGAGCAGCTCGAGGACGTTTCGCGCCTCCGATGGTTTGCACCCGGCCTGGGCGGCGATGCGCTCGACTATATCGCTGACGGCGGTGCGGTCTGACACGCGCCCAGCATGTCGGCACAGCCGGGCGGTGTCAACGGCGTCGGTACATCGCGAATGGGAGCAGGAGCCGGCCGGTCGGCGCCTCCTACCGTTTCAGCAGCAGCGCCCACACCCAGTCAACCGCCGTGTGTGCAAGCACCGCCGCGCCGAGACCGCCCTTCAGGTACGCAGCGCCGTAGAAGGCCCCCGCGACGGAGGCGAAGCCTATGTAGTGCCAGCGATAGTCCGGTCCCGCGTTGTTCCAGTGCATGGCCCCGAAGAGGACCGACGCGACGACCAGCCCCACCCACCACCGTCCGGCGATGCGAGCCACGCCGCGCTGCAGCACCGCCCGCGCGACGAGTTCCTCCGGGAGCGCGATCGTGAGCCAGATACCGAGCAACGCCACGATGAGCTCGGCCACGCCTGAGGCGTCGCGCGGCGGCTGTGGCGAGAAGCGCAGGAATCCGGTCGCGAGACCGGCGGGTACGATCGTCACCGTGATCGCAGCGAGCGCGATCGCCGCCCAGAGCCACGCGCGCCGGTCGAGGCGCAACGGCAGATCCTCCCGGTCGCCGCCGGGCAGGGTCCGCACGACGAGCAGCAGGATCGCCGCGACCCAGAGCGAGTTGATCGTGTAGCTCATGCCGTGCAGTCCGGCGAACAGGACACCCGTGTACCGGTGGTCAAAGCCGATGAACAGGACGACGGAAGCCGCGACGCCAACGACGAACACCGCTTTTCCCGCACGGCGGGACGTGCGGCGTCGAGCAGAAATCAGGAGTACGAGCGCGACCATGGGAACCGCGTACCAGAGCATCGCGCCCACGAACGCCCGCCCGTCACCGGTCGCGACCGGACGCGCCGTGGCGGAGGCCACCACCGCCGGAAGCCCGGCGAGGGCGGTCGCGACCACCAGCCCCCACGGTAGCCGCGCCTCGCCGGCCGGAAGCAGCGCAGTCGCAGGGCGAAACGTCTGGCCGAGGATCAACCCGGCGAGCACGACCAGGCTGGTTGCCGTCCCGGCGGTAGCCACGATACCAGGCTGCGGAAACAGGATGAGCACGAGGACGGTGAGAAGAACCGAGGCAATAACGAGAAGTACGGGCCGAACGATTCGCGTATTCATGAGAGATCCTCCACAGGGCGCCGGGCCTATCACTCGACCCGCCGTTCACGTTGGCGGTTGAGCCACTCGGCGAAGACGGGGTCAACGACGGTCCAGTCGTCCGCCGGCGTACGCTCGATCAGATCGAGCTCCTCGAGCTTGCGTGAGGCGTGCTGGACGCCGCCCACTGAGCCCAGACTGTGGGCGGCGAGGTAGGACGCGGCGAGCAGATGGGGGGTGGGTTCGCGGGCGAGCGCCTGCAGGAGGCGACGTTGGCCCGGCGGGAGGTTCAGCACGGTCGCCTCGAAGACGGGGCGCTCGCTCGCGAGCAGGCGTTCGTGGGCGTCGGCGATCGACCGGGCGTCCACGGTACGGCTCAGCTCGTAGACGAGGAAGGCGAGCTTCTCGGTGTAGTAGGGGTGCGCGGCGGCCGCCGCGACGAGCTCCGCCGACGCGGCCCGGCTGCACCGGCGACCGGCTCCACTGAACTGCGCGCGCACGAAGTCCTCGAGCTCGTCTGCCGGGAGGCGCGGCAGCGGGTAGTTGATCGCGGTCTGGAAGAAGGGGCGCTGTGAGTCGGTGAAGATGCCGAGCAGGATTCGGCGTCGGCTTCCCACAAAAAAATACGAGGCTTTGTGATTCTGGATGCGCGTTCTGAATGCCGCCTCCACCTCGAGGGCGTGGTCGAGCGTTACGATCTCCTGGAACTCGTCGAGCGCGACGTGCACCGGAGCGTCGACCTGCTCGATGAACCGGCCGAAGCTGTCGAGCGTTTCCTCGAGGAGCGGGATGCCGCGCCCCTGTCCCCCGGACGACTCGACGCTCAGGCTGAACCCGCTCTCGGGGTCGGGCTTCAGGACCGGACGAAACGATCGTATCGTGGTGAGCGCCTTCTTCCAGAGCGGGTCACGGCTGTGCGTGAACGCGAAGACGGCGTTCGCAAAGCGAGCGGCTACCTCGTCGACCGACGAGACGCCGAAGAAGTCGACGAAGACGGTCACCGCGCCGGCCGCGGCAAGGTCGCGCTGGACGCGTCGCACGAGCGAGGTCTTCCCGTACCGGCGGGGCGAGTAGAGAACGACGTTCGCCCCGCTCTGCGCGAACGAGGAGAGCTCGCGGAGCTCGACCGTGCGGTTGCAGAGCGGCCGGTCGTCCGGAATCACCTGGAGGTAGAAAGGGTTCGCCATAGCGCCTCCGACGGTCATTATGGTACTAACATTATTGTACTACAATACAACAGGAGTTGCCGGAGTACGTCGATGAGATATCACCCCAGAGTGAGCGGCGTCACGTCCTGGGTTTAGCACAAGTGCTCGCTCTTTCGTGCCCACTCGAACAGTTCAACGAGGATCTTCATCCGGTGGCGACGCCACCTTCGTACTCATCCAGACGCGGCGGCGGATGGGGCAAGCTTGACGGTGCTCCTGCGCCCCCGTGGACCGCATGGAAACGCACCGGACCCTGGTCGTCGCAGTGACCACCGTCCTTGGTCCGCGGTATACTGCGCCTACCCATGGACAGTTCGCACACCGGCGGGCCGGCCGGGCGCTATTACGGCTACACGATCGTGGCCTCGAGTTTCGTCATCCAGGGCACGATCGTGGGGGCCATCTTCACCTACGGCGTGTTCTTCGACGTGCTTCACGCCGAGTTCGGGTGGTCGCGCGCCTTGATATCGGCCGGATCGTCGCTCACCTCGCTCGTCATGGGCCTGGGTGCGATGGTGTTCGGGGGGCTCACCGACGCAACCGGGCCGCGGCGGATCCTCGGCGTGGCGGCTATCGCGCTCTCACTCGGCTATCTGCTCATGTCGCGCATGAGCGCGCCGTGGCATCTGTTCATCGCCTATCCCGCGCTTGTGGGGATAGCGTTCGGCACCCACGATGTAGTGACCCTCTCCACGGTCTCGAGATGGTTCGGCAGGAGACGCGGACGGATGTCCGCGATCGTGAAGGCCGGCACCGGGACCGGACAGGTGATAGGACCTGCCGCGGCGGCGGCGCTCATCGCGATGCTCGGATGGCGAAACGCCTACCTGTGGATCGCCGCGGTGACCGGACCGCTCGTGTTCATTGCCTCGCGATTCATGCGCCGCTCGCCGGACGACATGAGCATGCCCCACGAGGACCAGGTGCCGAATACCCACACGGACAGAGCCGCGGGCAGACCCGAGGACGCGGCACCGAACGGCTCGCGGCAACCGGGAGTACGCGAGATGATGCGGCGACCCGAGTTCATGCGCGTCTGCATCGCCCAGGCGTCGGTCTTCTTCTGCTCGCCCATCATCATCGTCCACGCGGTGCCGTACGCGACCGATCTTGGTATCGAGCGGGCCGTTGCAGCCGGAGTGCTTTCGGTCATCGGCGGGGTCAGCATTGCCGGACGACTCGCCATCGGGGCCGTGATCGACCGGCTTGGCGGACGCATCGCGCTTCTGTTCTGCTACGCAATGCTGTTCCTCGCATTCATCCTGCTGCAGTTCGCGAGTAACGCTGTGCTGCTCTACGTCTTCGCGATCGTGTACGGGTTCGCGCACGGCGCAGCGTTCACCTCCATGTCGCCCTTCGTCGCCGAGCTCTTCGGCACTCACGTCCACGGCCTGCTCTACGGGACCATCGTCTTCGTGGGCACCTTCGCCGGCGCGATCGGGCCCGTCTTCGCAGGGGTGGTGTTCGACATGCTTGGAACCTACCGGCCCGCCTTTGCGGTGTTGCTCGCACTCATGGTCGTGGCGGCAACCTCGGTCACCTCGATCCGCTCGCGCGGCAGAGGGATTGCGTAGCCGGGGTGGGCGGGCGAAAAGGCGACCTTGAGTACCTGGCGTCGGTGCAGGAGCTCCCCGCGGTGCCGCGGGTTCCGGTAGCAGAAAAAAAATTCGCCAAACCTGTTCCCTTTCCTGCGCGACCGGTGTATGATCTACGCGTGATCGCACGTCGCGGAACGCCTCCCTGTTCTTCTCTCGCCATGATGAGCAATTGACAGACGAAGCAACTCGAACGGCGGTTATCAGGAATGACGTCATTGCGGCATGCAAGACAGGAGGAGTAGAGTATGGGTACAAAGCTGTACGTAGGGAATCTGAGCTATCAGACGCAGGAGTCTGACCTTCGCGAGCAGTTCGGCCAGTTCGGCACGGTCGTGTCGGCGAACGTCATCAGCGATCGCGACACCGGTCGCTCACGCGGGTTCGGGTTCGTGGAGATGTCGACGGAGGAAGAGGCCCGCGCCGCGGAGGCGGGGATGAACGGAACTGAAGTCGACGGCCGGACGTTGAAGGTCAACGAGTCGAAGCCTCGCGAGAATCGCTCGGGCGGCGGCGGCGGCGGTCGCGACCGCTGGTAGTTGGAGATCCGGAACAAGAGAGGCTGTCCTGCGGGACAGCCTTTTTTTGTCGACAAGGAGCGGACGAATCGGTGAGCGTACCGACGCGCTTTCCGGGTCGGTCCGACCACTACACCGGTTCCCCCTCGCTCCAACCTCCCGCGGCGCTCTGGAAGAGCAGAGCCTTTTCCGCCATACTCGAGCCCTCGGCCGCGGAAGGAGAACCATGGATCTGGACCTGCACGATTACGCCGCCTGCCTCTTTGACCTCGACGGGACGCTCTGGACGGGAAGCGGGCTGTACGACGGGGCCTGTGATCTCATGCGGGCCCTCACGGCGGCGGAAACGCGCTGCGTCATCGTCAGCAACAACTCCGTGCTCACCGGGGAGCGGGCCCGGGCAGCCCTCGCCCGCCATGGCCTGGGCGGCGATCCGCTGGCGGTCACGGTGACCGACGTCGCCGGCGAGTACATCAGGAAGGTTGTCGGCAATGGAACGGCTCGTGTGCGCGTCGCGGGAGTCGCGGCCCTCACCGAAGCGTGCCGTGCCGCCGGGCTCAGGACCATGGGTCTCCGGGAGCCGGGGCGAGCCGACGTTCTGCTTCTGGGCCTGCACGACTCGTTCACCTACGGCTCGCTCGAGCGTCTTGCGGTGTGCGTCGAGCAAGGCGAACGGCTCGTCGTCACGAACGAGGATCCCTGGCATCCCGGCCCCAATGGCACGAAGGTGCCGGAGACCGGTGCGCTCCTCGCCGCGCTGCTGACGGTGTATCCGTGTGACTACCTCACCGTTGGAAAACCGGGACCGCTCCTGTTCGACCGCGCCCTCGCGCTCGCGGGAGTGGGGGCGAGCGAGGCCGTCATGATCGGCGACAGCCTCAGTACAGATGTCGCCGGCGCCCGCAGCGTGGGGATCGACGCGATCTGGATATCGTTCGGCCGGCCGCTCCCGGAGCACCCGGACGGCGAACCAACGGCCGTGTGCGGGAGCCTGAGCGAGCTCGCGCTCGCCTTCGAAACGCGGGACAGGGCTTCCGTGCAACTCTAAGGAACAGCGATGAACGGTCATGAGCGCTATCTGAGTCCTCCCAGGGTGATTGTGGATCCCGGCGCGTCGCACGCGTCGGCTACTCGCGCGTTTCAGGGAATACCAAGCCTTGCCTGCGGCCGCGACGGCCGCCTCTGGGCAGTCTGGTACGGCGGCGTCACGCCGGATGAAGACCACAACAACTACGTCGTCCTCGCGGTCAGCACGGACAACGGCGCCACCTGGTCAGATGAGAAACTCGTGGTGGATCCGGAAGGACCGGTGCGCGCATTCGATCCGGAGATCTGGCTCGCGCCTGACGGCAGGCTGTGGCTCTTCTGGGCGCAGGGACTCGACGAGCCCACGAAGATCGGGCCGAGCGGCGTCTGGGCGATGACCGCCGTGGAGGCGGACGGCCCTGAAGCGACCTGGTCGGTCCCGCGGCGACTGTGCGACGGGGTCATGATGTGTAAACCCATCGTCCTGTCCGGAGACGAGTGGGCCTTGCCGGTCTCCTTCTGGGCGCGCCGCAGCGCTGCGAGCGCCGGGATCGTGGTCTCAAGCGACAGGGGCGCCACCTGGACCGAGCGCGGCGCGGTGGACGTACCGCCGGAGGTTCGCGACCATGACGAGCACATGCTCGTGGAGCGTCGCGACGGTTCGTTGTGGATGTGGGTTCGCACGACGTACGGCATTGGCGAGAGTGTCTCGGCCGACGGGGGGCGCACGTGGAGTGCCCTGACCGCGTCCACGGTTCCCCACGTCAAGAGCCGATTCTTCGTCCGCCGCCTCAGATCCGGCCGGCTGCTGCTCGTGCGCCACGATCCGGCAAACGGCGACTTTGCCGACGGTGACTCTGCCCACGGCGCATCAGCAGGAACCCGATCGCATCTCAAAGCCTTCGTGTCCAGCGACGACGGCGCCACCTGGGGCGGCGGCCTGCTGCTCGATGATCGTCGCGGCGTCTCCTACCCGGACGGCGATGAGTCCGGGGACGGCACGATCCTGATCACCTACGACTATGACCGCACCGGCGCCCGCGAGATCCTGATGGCCGCCTTTCGCGAGGAGGATGCGCTCTCAGGTGACGCCGAATCCGGGACCGTGCAACTGCGGCAGCCAATACACACCGCAAGACCGTACCGCCTCACGCCCGGGGATATCCCCAACCATGGCATCCTCTTCGTCGACCATCGGAGGCACGGCAGGTCGGGCCACGGGGGCAACTGCCTCACCGAGTGTGCCAACGGCGACATCGTCGCGTTCTACAGTAACGTCTCAGGCGACCTGCACCAGGGGCACGGCACCTGTGGCTGGAGCGAGTACCGACGCTCAACCGACGGCGGAACCACCTGGAGCGATCCGGTCGTGCTCGACTACTCACGCGAGGTCTACGAGGGCGAGGAGATGGGCTCGGCGCTGGTCTTTGCCGCGGCCACCGCGCCGGACGGTACGCTGGTCGCATTCGCGAGCCACTTCGCGGCGGAGGGCCTGTGGGTGAAACAGGCCCCGCCGACGGTCCTGCGCAGTCATGACCACGGCCACACATGGAGCAAACCGCGCCCGCTGGACCCGGACGCGACGGTCGAGGAGGTCTCACTGACCTTCGACGCCGTCTTCGTTCACGACGGCAGGATCT
This sequence comes from Spirochaetaceae bacterium, assembly GCA_007118855.1. Classification (GTDB taxonomy): domain Bacteria; phylum Spirochaetota; class Spirochaetia; order DSM-27196; family SLST01; genus SLST01. Next base: position 3,198 of record SKQU01000285.1, on the reverse strand, counting down.
ACATCGTCTACATGGGCGGCTCGGCCAACTACTGCCCGGGCCCCTATTCGCTCTACGTCTCTGAGGACAACGGCGCGAGTTTCGAGCGACGCAGCATGCTTCCGTTCGATGCGGAGAACTACTACGTGACCGCCGGTGTCCTCGATTCGGGGGAGCTGATCGTCTACTCGTATCCCTACCGCAGGGGAGCCGGCGTCGTGATCAACGAGCGCGATATCCCCTACGTCACGAGCACCGACGACGGGCGCACATGGTCGGCAGTAAGAACCACCCGCTTTGCGAAGCGCATCCGCAACATGCAGATGTCGGAAAAGATCGGTGGGTGGTACTTTCTCCACGGCCGCGCCGGCAGCCAGGGCGAGCCGGGCGAGAAGGGTCACCTCGTGCTCTACGCCTCGCGCGACGGGGTCAACTGGGACGCGGGCACGATCCTCTACCGCAACGAGGCCGGGGGCGGCGACTGCTACTCGGCGAACGCGGTGGTCGGCAGGCACTCCCCCAACGCACCGGAGCGGCTTCTCATCCAGTCGAGCATCGCCTACGAGCAGAGCCGGGTCAACGAGTGCCACTGGTGGATCGACCCGGTACCATGATGACCCGCCGCGAACCGTTGGAACCGCTCGCGAAGCGCTGTGCAGTGGCGCGCGAACGCGGTAGGCTCGAACGAGTGGAGGACCTATGTTAGACGGACTGTTCGGTATCACCCAGCTCTCGCAGGCGCAGACCCGGTCGGTGACGGCGGAGAACGTCTACGGCGAGAAGGGCCGTGGTGGCATGGCGGAGGTGAGCGAGACTCCGCAACCGGAGGTGGAGCGGATAGGCCAGCGATGGGATGGCCCGAACTCATGCGCGCGCGACCTCGGGCGCGGATGGAAGGTTCGGCCCTGCATCACGTTACCGCAGGAGTCGGTGACGACCATCATGGACGTGAAAGGTCCCGGCACGATTCAGCATATCTGGATGACCGTGGACCCTTCGGCCCACCGCGACCTCATCCTGAGGTTCTACTGGGACGGCGAAGAATCACCGAGCGTTGAAGCACCGCTCGGCGACTTCTTCTGCAACGCCTGGAAGCGCGCGACGACTGTCACGGCACTCCCCATCAACGTGAACCCCACGGGGGGGTTGAACTGCTACTTTCCCATGCCGTTCCGCGCGAGCGCACGGATCACCGTGGAGAACCGCGCCCCGGCCGACCGTCGGGGATTCTTCTACACGATTAACTACGCACTCGGTCCCGTGGGCGAGCAGGTGGCCTACTTCCACGCGAGATTCCGTCGCTCGAATCCGCTGCCCTACCGGGAGGACTACCGGATCCTCGACGACGTTCGTGGCGAGGGTCACTACGTAGGCACGTTCATGGCGTGGCAGCAGAACAGCGACGGCTGGTGGGGCGAGGGGGAGTTCAAGGCTTTCGTGGACGGCGACGAGGAGTTCCCCACGATCTGCGGCACCGGAACCGAAGACTACTTCGGCGGTGCATGGGCATTCGGCGGCAACTTCTCCGCGCCCTTCCTGGGATACCAGGACGTGACCTCGCAGGAGCAGCCCGGCAGGGAGATCGGACGCCACGGCAACCGCCACCTGATGTACCGCTTCCACCTGCTCGACCCGATCCGCTTCCGCGAGGGCATCAGCGTCACCATGCAGGCGCTCGGATGGCGCAGCGAGGGACGGTATCTGCCGTTGCAGGACGACATCGCGTCGGTCGCCTACTGGTATCAGAGCGAACCGCACGTCGCCTTCCCGGAGCTGCCGGACCGGGACGCGCTCGAAGTGGTGTAGCGGCCCCCGCCGCCTCGGCCCCCCCGCAGGAACGAGATAAACCGACGTCGCAAACGTGGACGGGGATCCGTCGCGACCGGGATGTCGTCCCAGTGCCTCACGAGCCAGACGTAGAAGTCGGCGACGGTTCTCCCCTCTGCGTGTGTAAGAACCCCTGAGTCGCCGATGAGCTTCGCGAGCGGCGTGTAGATTCCGTCGTACCAGGATCGCGTCGCCTCCTGGTACGAGACTCGTCGACCTGCTGAGCCCTCGAGCATGATGCGGTGACAGGCAATGTGAACGACGAGATCCTCGTAGCCGCCGGCGGAGGTGAGCGAGAGCGAATCACCGGGCAGAACGTCCAGGGCATCCAGCGCCCGCACGAAACACTCTCGTTCGTAGCGCACGATCGCCGAGCGGATCTCATCGATCGTTGCCGCCTCGGATACATCGATCTCCGTGTTCAGGGAGGTCACATCCGCGTCAAGGAAGGCCATCCCCCGCGACCGGGCGACCGAGACGCGGTGATTCCCGTCACGAACGAAGTAGAGCCCGCCAAGCTGATACACCTGGATCGCCGGGAGCGGCACGTCGCGTTTGAAGGCGAGCGCGATGCTTTCCCATCGCATGCTGACATGTTCCTTGCGAGGGAGGAATCGCCGGTCAAAGTCGGAATAGCGCCCCTCACTCCCCACGACTTTGTCCAGCGGAACGGGCATCCTGCCCTGGAACGACTCACCTGTTGGCCTCAGCAGGCGCCTTGCTTCCTCAAACGGAACCGGATGGGGTGATCTGCCCAGCGCGACGGAGAACAGGGAGCCCAGAAACGCTTTGCGGCGGGCTGCAGCGAACTCGTGCTTGATCTCGTACGGATCGTGCGCATTGCTCATCGTGCTGAAGCTGATATACTACCCCATGCGCTCCAGAGGCCGCAAGGACGAACGTGAGCTCGCCTTCGACGCGCTCGTGCGCAAGTTCTCCCGGATCCAGTACCTCGTGGAGCAACGAGCATTCGCAGACGTCGTTGAGAAGGCCCCGGTAGGGATCTGCATCACCAATCGCCGCTACATCTACGAGTATGTGAACGAGGCGTACTGCCGGATATACGGCTACGCACCGGAAGAGCTCGTCGGGAAACCGTTCACGATGGTCGTGCCGGAGGAGTACCGCACGGAGCTCACCGGGCTCCATGACCGGTTCATGGACCAGGAGTACGAGCTCACCGGGGAGTGGAAGGTACGGGCCAAAGACGGGACGCAGCTCACCATCCTCGCCAACGCGGTCTACGTACGCGACGAGAAACGCATCCCCAGGAAGATAACGTTCGTGCTGGATGTCACAGAGCGAGCTCGTGCGGTCGACCAACTCGCCAGAGTCGCAGACGAACTGGAGCCCGCCATTGAGCGCCTTCAGTCCGGGCTCCTGGACGAGTCT
>SKQU01000389.1 GCA_007118855.1 Spirochaetaceae bacterium | reverse complement strand
CTCCTGAACGCCGTAGCGCGTCTCACCGGCCGCACCGAGCGCGAGTCCCGCGCCCCATATCACATCCGGCAGGTCTCCGGCCGCGAGCTCCAGTGCCAACCGCTCCTGGACTACATCGCCCGGCACCACCGACCACTGAATATGGATGTTGGTCTTCTCCTGCAGATACAGGGTGAAGTCATTGGTCGAAACATCCGTGGTGTATGGGTCGGCGCGCGCGAAGAACTCGAGTGTGAGCGGTTGCGTCACGATTGGAAGCGTGCCGACCGGGGTCAGTTCCGGACCGGCCTCAGTTGCCACATCCTGCTGACCGCCGCCCCAGCCGACCATTGCGACCAGAACGAGAAGTGCCACACACAGGTTCGCTTTTCTCAACATGCTTGCCCTCCTTGAGGCTGGAATCTATGCGCCGCTATGAGACTCAGTTTTCTCAGGGCGGCGTATCACCTTGATCGTACCCCACTATGCGCGACCTCGATACGCACAATTCTTGTACGAGCACTCAATCCTTACACGCCGAACCCCTCGAGCACGGTGCGTGCAATCACGGCACCGTCAAGTCCCGTGCCGCCTTGCAGACCCTACGCCGGTTCGACTGCCACCGCGCGGCCGGCGGCTTCGCGGTACTCGGCGGGAGTGAGACCCAACTCTCTCTTGAAGGACCTGCGGAATGATGTATCGCTCGAGTATCCAACCAGATTCGCCACGGACCGCACCGCCAATCCAGAACTGCACAGGAGCTTGCAGGCATTGGATATGCGAAGAGTCTGCAGATAGGAGGCGAAACTCTGACCAATCTGATCCCGGAATATGCGATAGGCCACGCTCTCCGACAGGTTGAAGCTCTGCGCGACCCTGTACAGGTTCAGGTCCGGCTCGTGGTAGTATTGTTCCACGAAGCCCATCAGCCGCTTCGTCAGATCGTTCTGTTGGGCGTGCTCTATGGAGCCGGTCAGGTCACACGCCTGGACACAGGCGACTTCAAGGAGCGCAAAGGCTTCCTCGAAGTCCTTCTCGCCGGCCGCCGTGGCCGCTGCATCCAGGGTCTCCTCGAGCTCTTCCACGCCCTCGACCGACCCGCTTCTCCACAGGCGAGCTGCGCAGCGAACCAGCGTCCCTCGCAACAGAGTAATGAGTTCAGAAATCGCACCCGGAGTAAGAACGCGTTGCTCGAAGTTCTCCCTGCGGATGAGGCTCACGGTCTCCTGCACTCTGCGTCGATGACCTCCTGTGACGGCTGCGAGAAGGGAGAGTTCGACGTCGAGCGGATACGAGTAATCCTGCGTACGGGCCCGAGTCAGCGAGTAGTCCAGGACTGATGCGTCAGGCCAGAGGTGTCGGTACAGGATCAGAAGCATCGCATCTTCGAGCGAATGCAGGACGTCACCTACTCCACAGCTGACCCTGCCGAAGGCGCTGACTACAGCGTCCTCGAACCTCCCCTTAACTCGATGCATGGCCATCCGACACTGCTCGAGGATCCTGGTATCGCTTCTCAGGTCATCGTCCGGAAAGCCGAGTATGAACACCTCTTTTCCCGAAGCAAGTTTTCCGTAGTAGAGCCCGCCGCCAAACTCCGCAAGGACTGCGTCCTTCAGTTCCACTCGCGTGGATACGCCACCACCGTCTGCGTCGTTCTCGAATCGGCATACGCACACCACCATCCGGCGGTACGGAAATGCGAGTCGCCCCAGTTCGGCCGATGCCGGATCGACGGTTTCGCGGGGGCTGGACTCGAGGCGAGCGCGGTCATGTACCAGACAGCGACGCGCGAGACCCATGAGCTCGTCGACCTCTCCGTGCAGTACGGAACCGGTGTGGCGCATGTCATCTGCGGGTCTGGATAGGCCGCAAGACAGCCGGTAGACGACGAAACCGACTACGAGCAATACGCTTGCTACGGCGAGGGCACCTGCAGTCGTCGTTCGGTCTACGGCGGCGCGCGCCATTCGCGTCGGTGTGACGGCGGTGAGCTCCCAACCGGAAGTCGTGGACCGTGCGGTCGACACGAGCGCGTCGTTTGATCGAGCCTCCATGGCAGAGGGAGTGGTACCCCATAGATGGTACTGATCTGCCGGACGGGTCAGTCGCGTAATCGGCGAACCCCGGTTGTCTGAGACGTAGATCGATGTGTGTTCGCAGGCAGCCTGCTCGAGTAGCCCGAGCATCTGGAGCTCGTCGACCAGAATGAACACCAATCCGGTCGGCCTGTCCCTCCGGTCAAGCGGAATCGACTGGAGGAACGGGATTACCCGGCGTCGAATGCCCGCCACATGTACCTCCGCAGCCGGCAGGTAGCGGCGGGAATGGAAGCTATCCCACAACAGCGTCTCCCACGGTTCAGGAAGATCACCGTCGTAGCGCAGGACGTTCTCCATGAAGAACTCGATATCCTCGAACGCCGACCCCGCACTCACACCGACGTTGCTCTCCCGAAGGAAAACGTATACGCCCACGATGGACTCATCAGAGATATCGTAACTCAGCATGCGTGACGCGAGGCGCCATACCCTGAAGTAACCGGGCGTTCCCGGCAACGACCGGGTGAGTGCTTCTCTCACCATCGGATCAAAGGCGAGCTGCACCGAAATCGCGGTGACTCTGCCGAGCAGCGAGTCCGCGAGGTCCCTGGCGTGCTCGATCTGTCGTTCCTGATTTCGGACAGCCTCTGAGGTACCCACACGCCCGACGTGGACGACCAACGCCGAGACGGCAACCAACGGTACGAGCAACAGAAGAAAGTGCAGCTTGGCGAGCCGGGCGAAGACGAAACGCGTTCTCAATGCCATCGTACGTCGTGTGCGCCCCTGGTTGCCTACCGCCCTATCCATACGGATTGTACCTCCGCGCACTCTCAACCAGGACGTGGATATTCTCCGGCGGGGTCTCCGCGCTCATGGCGCAACCGGG
>SKQU01000183.1 GCA_007118855.1 Spirochaetaceae bacterium | reverse complement strand
TCACGAAGCATCCCGACGACCCTCGAACTCGACTCGTCGCCCGCTCGCAACATCCATCTCCACGAGCTCGGCCCGGCTGCCTGCGCCCGGAAGCTCGAGTCGCAGCCGCCCGGACCGAGTCGCGGTGACCTCCACGCGCCATCCGGTCGCACGGTCCCACCACCCGGAGACGATGAACCCTCCCGGGGCGCGAAACCGCTGAAAGCTCACCCACGGCCAGCTCGCGGGAACGCCCCGGAAGACACGCAGCACGCCGCCCCGGTCGTGGAGCAGCATCTCCTGTACCGCGGCGACGCTTCCCATCGCCCCGTCCATCTGCATCCGTTCGGCCTCGCGGAGGATCGCCGCACCCGTCGAGCCCTTGCCGTCCGCCGGCGGTGAGCCCGCGGCTACGAGCGGCGGCGCTCCCATGAGCGTGACCCCGTTGAACACGGCGTCGTGCATCGAGGCGCGCCCTTCATTCGTGAACACCCGGCGCCACAGCTCGAGCATGAGCTCGGCCCCTTCTCCGTTCCCCACCCGTGAGTGAAGCATCGAGGCCCAGCTCATGCACCAGCCCGACCAGAGGCCCATCCCCATGCGGATCCAGTGGCGCATCGAGCGGTCGATCACCGGCCGCCACGCCTCGTCATCGAGATCGAGGGTGTCGAAGGGCGCGATGCCGGCGAGGTGTGAGTGGTGACGATGACTCTCCTCGAGGTCGACGCCTTCCCAGAGCATGATCCGTCCGTCCGCCGTCGTGGCTTTGGGAAGGCGTCCAGCGATGTCCGCCCAGGACGGATCCGGATCGACGCCGAGCGTGCGCGAGGCGGCGAGGAGGTTCTCGCAGAGACGGTGGAGGGCCGCGAGCTGGAAGCTCGCATTCGCTCCCCATGCGTTCATCTGCGCACCGCGGTACTCCGGAGAGACGGAGAGCGGCAGGCGCAGGTGTTCTCCATCGTCCTCGAGCATCGCCCGGTAGACGGCGAGCGTTCCCCGCATGAACGGAAAGGCCCGTTCGCGAAGGAAGTCGAGGTCGCCGCTGTAGTCTGCGTAGTCGAACATCATCTGCGCGACCCAGGCGGTGCACGCATGGTCGATCGAGCCGGTCCAGAACGACCCCATGCACGTGCCCCGGTCGTCGACCGCGTGCGGCAGCATGTACCCGTCGTCGATACCGGCGAAGTGACGCGCATTGGTGCGAAGCTGCTCGCGCCACGACCAGACGAGGTCGAAGAGCGGTCTCAGGTGGTCGAAGGCGCCGGCGCGAAGAGCCGGCGAGTAGCACATCTGGACGTTGATATTGAAATGGTAGTCGCTCGACCACGGCGGGAAATCGTACTCTTCTATCCACGGTCCCTGCAGGGTCGCCGCGACTCCGTCCGGGTTCGTAAGGCCTGCGAAGAGGTAGAGCCCGTAATCGTGAGTCTCCTGCAGCGCGGGGTTCGGCAGAGCAACCGATGCCACACGATCCCGGTACCCGGCCCACCAGGCGCGTGTCTCGCGGCGCAGGGTCTCTACCTCTGCGGCCCCGGCGGGCCCCAACCGGCTCGCGACGACTGCGGGATCGAAGTCTCCATCGCAGCGGTCCACGCTGAAGACGATGTGCGCGCGCTCTTGGCGCCACGCGACCGAGACCCCGGGATCCTTCGGCAGGTCCCAGTGCCAGCCGGCGAGTCCGCCGCCGGTCGAGAAGGCCTTCGGCTCTGCGAATGAGAGCGAGGCGAGGCGCTCCCCCATGATGTCCCAACTCGTCACCGCCCGCACGTCCGCCACGTCCTCGGCCGCGCCAATCCACCCGAGGTCACGCAGCGGGTGAAGACCCAGCTGCATGGCCTTGGACGCGCTGCCGAGCCTGTAGTGCACCTCGACGAGCCCCTCGCGCATCGTGAGATCCGCCCGCGTGAGCACGCATCCCTCTCGCAGCACGAGCTCGAGACGACCGAGCGGCAGCACGCACGGCCGCGCGGGCTGCTCCGGTTCATCCTCCGTCGCCGGCCGGAAGATCCGCGCGATCCCGGCCTCGTCGCCGGACTCGAGACAGGAGCGGATCGCCGCGTAGTTCTGCGCCTCGGTCCACGGCATCCCGCCGCGATGGTCCCACAGGTCCGCGCGCCCGATGGTGAGCCGCAGCACATTGCCTGCGCCCCAGACGAGCACCCCGGTGCGTCCGTTTCCCAGCGGCACACCGGTGTGCGTGCGCGGCAGGGGAAAGGTCCAGCGCAGCGGCTGCGCCTGGAGAGGCGTCGGCTTGGCCTCTTCTGTGCTGCCTGTCATCGCCGATGAACTCGTCATGCAAACCGACAGTGACGGGAGCGGAGGGCACTGTCAAGGGACCGCGATCAGCTCAGATGCGGCGACCTGATATTCCTCTGTCGCTTCTTCGCACAGTTGTAGCAGAAGATCGTCTCCGGCTGGGCCTTCAGGCGCTGCTCGCCTATCTTGTTGCCGCAGTCCGCGCAGACTCCATAGTGCCCGGTCACCAGTCGCCCAAGAGCAGACCGAACCCGGGTAAGACGTCGTTCCTCATGGTGCAGGAGCGCCGAGAGTGCACGCTCCTCGTTTCGAACCGCCGCATCCTCGGTCTCCTCGGTCCTGTGCGCAAGGGTGAGCTCGTCGTACTCACTCTCCTGCGCCTCGAGCGACTGCACGAGTTCCTTCTCCAGCGAGACCAGCAGCCTCCGCATCGCTTCCTTGAATCGGGTTCTCATCGTCTTCTCCTGCGCCCAAGAATAGCCCCACCATCGGAAAACGGAGAATAGCCCGATCGGGTTATCTTTGCTCACGGATACGCAGCGTATCGAGCAGCACGCCGGTGGGACAGAAGCTGCGGCACCAGAGCTTGGGCTGGACAACCGAGATCACCAGAAAGGTGAGCGCGATAGCGAAGGCGGCGACCGGAACACCCACGAGCACGAAAGCCGCGAACGGCTCGATCTGAGCGAGATCGATTCCCGGCGATACGTAGGCGGCAACGAAGGAGCCGGCGAGGATGAGCGGGCGCGTGCGACGAAGCAGCCTGTTCATCCCGCGGGGAAGTTTCAGCCGCACACGCTTCCCCACCCTGGCGGCGAGCGCCTGGAACGAGCCGTAGGGGCAGATCCGGGTGCACCAGACGTTCGTCCCGGTGGCGAGCGAGACAGCCGCGAACACCGCAAGGACGACGAGAAGATGCCAGGTTGTCACGAGATCCACCCCGTGCAGGATCATGCCCTGAAAGAGCGAGAGCGACAGAAGCGCGCGCGCGACGAACCCGAGCACGATCACATTGGCGAGGAGGATCGGGGTCTCGAACCTGCGACGAAACTCCCTTGAGAACGCCCCGGCCACGCCGGGGACCAGGAAGAGGACGGTCAGAATCTGGCGCGCGAGCGGAACGACGTCCGGATCGTCGGGATCCGGGACAGCCCTGTTCTCAACGTAGTGCCCGAGGGTCTCGCGCACCGTCTCGATGATAGCGCGGCTCGTCATTGTGGCGCCGCTCACGACGTCCACATCATGAGCCACAGCCTCGTCGATCGCGAGCCCGTCCCACCTCGCGAGAAGCTCCTCCTCGCGCACGTCCTCCACGAACGACGGCGTCTCACTGTGATCGATGAGCGCCAGCCCGCGAACGGTATCCTCATCGTCAACCTCGATCGCGAGCGACACCGGTCCCCCGTAGCCGGTGATGTCGTCGACATAGGCGGCACTGAAGATCACCTGCGCGATGGGCTCTCCGTCTTCGTCCAGCAGCCGGCACGGCTCTCCCCGCGAGTCGCAGTCGGCAACCTCAGCGGCCTCCGGGTACACCTCCTGTATCTGAGATACGGGCGGGACGCCTTCCAGCTCATCCCCCGGGCGATCTCTCACCTCCAGATACGCGTGACGGTTGGCAAGCGCAAGAACCCCCAACGCGACGATCGCAAGGGAGGGAGCGCTCGAGCGCAGTCGACTCCAGAATGCCTGTTCAGCCATTTGCATATACGATACCGGCGGCGCGGCCTTCCCGGTATAGCCCGATCGGGTTATCCGCATCGCCGCCCTTGCGAACAAGCTCGAGCTGTGGTGTCATGGAGCGGGAGTCAGAAGTGAACGACATTCTGGAGAAGACCGACGCGGTACTCAGGGGACTTCCGGCGCGGCCGCAGGCGCCCTACTTCCCGCCGAGCAGCGACCGGGACCGGTGGAATGCAATAGGGCGTGCGGACGCCGAAGCGACCATCGCCTGTGCCGAGCGTTTCCTCGGCACGCATTGGCCGGTGCTGCCCGCAGCGCGCTACGCCGACTTTCACAGAAACGGCGACCGGTCGCGCTACCAGGAGCTCTACTTCGGCAGGCGCACTCGCGTGCTCGCGAACCTCCTCGCAGAGGCCACGGAGAACCGGGGTCGGTTTGTCGAACAGATCATCACCGGATGCTGGGCGATCTGCGAAGAGACCTCCTGGACGGTGCCGGCACACAACCATCTCTACCGGGACGGACGCGAGCGCGAGCTGCCGGACCCACGCGAGCCTATCGTCGCCCTCTTCAGCGCCGAGACCGGCTCGCTTCTCGCGGCGGTGCTCACGGTCGTGGGCCCGCAACTGGACGACTTCTCCCCGATGGTCGCGGAGCGGATCCGGCACGAGATCCTGCATCGGCTCATCACGCCCTTTCTCGAGCGCGACGACTTCTGGTGGATCGGACTCACGGAGAAAGAGGTGAACAACTGGACCCCCTGGATCGTGGCGAGCCTCCTGTCCGCGCTCCTGGGCCTGGAACCGTCGCTTGACATGATGCGGGCGGTCATGCGCAAGGGCACGGACTGCATCTCCCGATTTCTCGACGTCTATGCCGACGACGGCGGGTGCGACGAGGGAGCCTCGTACTGGGGTCATGCCGCCGGCTCGCTCTTCGATGCGGCGGACCTCCTGCGCCACCTGACCGCGGGCGGACTCGATCTCCTGTCACTCCCGAAGGTTCGCGAAATGGGCCGCTACCTCTCCCGGGTGCACATAGACAGCGGCTGGTTCGTCAACTATGCCGACGGGCCGGCCTGGAACGAACAGGCGAGTCCGCAGCTCGTCTTCCGGTTTGGAGAGGCGATTGGTGACGAACGGCTCGAGGCGCTCGGCGTGGACCTCTTCCGCACGCTCACGCCCGGCCCCTTCGACCCGATGCGGTACCGCTACGCGGGCCGCGGCATCTGGTCGCTTCTCTACTCGCGCGCGCTTCGCGAGTCGAGGGCCCGCTACAGCCCGGTCTCCGAGGCCTGGATGCCGGGGATCCAGGTCGTCACCGCACGCGCCGGCGATCGCCGCGGCAACCGCCGCGGGCTCTTCTTCTCGGCGAAGGGCGGCGACAATCACGAGAGCCACAACCATAACGACGTGGGAAGCTTCGTGCTCTTCCTCGACGGCCGTCCGGTGATCATCGACCCGGGAGTCGAAGAGTACACATCGAAGACCTTCTCAGAAGACCGGTACACGATCTGGACGATGCGCTCCGCCTACCACAACCTGCCGGTCATCAACGGCTCGGAGCAGCGGCCCGACTCCGCCGGCGATCCGCACCCGGCCGCGGACGTCGGCGTCGAGCTCTCAAAAGACGCGGTACGCTTCTCGCTCGACCTCGCGCCCGCCTATCCTCCGTGCGGCGTGCACTCGTGGCAGCGCACCTACACCCTCGAGCGGGGTTCTCATCCAGCGCTTACGGTCGTAGAGGCAATCCGCGCCTCGCGCCTTCCCTCCGCGGCGGAGCTCGTCTTCATGACGTGGCGGGAGCCGCGGGTGACCGCCGACGGCTTCACGGTGGCCGCGGGGAACGCCGTGCCTGCCGGCGGCCGCGCGTCCGCCGACGCGCCGGGGCAGCCCGACGAAGCACAGGTCAGCCTCGTCATGGGTCCATGCCGGAACGCCCGGGTCGGCGAGCCCATCGTCGAGAGGATCGCGATCGACGACCAGCGGCTCGAGAAGGTATGGGGATCCGGGATCTACCGGGTCGTCGTTCCGGTGCACGACATTGGCGAGAAGGCCGAGATCTGGTATACGATTGCAGAGCGGTCGGCGTGAACGCGGAGGAGCACATATGGAAGAGCACACGTTTGACGGTTTCGGTTCTCTGAAGCTTCGCGGTCTGTTCTGGGACGCGTCGCTGCCGTCGGCGGCGCTCCTGATCATCCACGGCTTCGGCGAGCATGGCGCGCGCTACGCCGAAATGGCCTCGCACATGAACGAGCGCGGGATCTCCGTGATGGCATACGACCTTCGCGGACACGGCCTCTCCGATGGTGGCCGCGGCGTCGTACTCGACTGGACCGAGTACCGCGAGGATGCGCGGGCGGCGGTTGACACGGCGTCGCACAGATACCGTGCGCTGCCGCTGTTCATCCTGGGTCACAGCGTGGGGGGCACCATCGCGCTCGACTACATCCTGGAGACCGGACGGAGTCCGCAGGGCGCGATAATCTCGGCCCCGGCGCTGGGCAGACCGGGCGTCTCGCCCGTTCTCGTGGCGATCGCGGGGATGCTGTCTGCCGTCGCGCCGCGCATCGTGTTCAACACGGGGCTCGACAGCAACGCCATAAGCCGCATACCGGATGAGTGCCGGAAGTACCGCGACGACCCGCTCGTCCACGGCAAGGCGTGCGTCCGGCTGAGTACGGAGCTCAAAGCGGCCCAGAGGCGCATCTTCGCATCAGCACCGGCGATGAGCACGCCGCTCCTTCTCACCTATGGATCGGCCGACCGCGTAGCCCCGCGCGAACCAATAGAGGAGTTCTACCGGAGCGCGGGAAGCGCGGACAAGGAGCTACGGATCTTCGAGGACGCGTTCCACGAGATCCACAACGATCTGGTTCGCGAGGAGGTGCATGCGCTCTACTCGCAGTGGATACACGCGCGGGTGTAAGACCGTGAGAGGCGCGTCGCAACGAAATCAGGCGCATCTGACCGTTTCTGGTCACGAGACAGGCCGGGGATGCTACGCTGCTGGAAGCGAGGCAGGAGAAGCGATGCGTAATCCCGCAGCAGTGGAGATCACAGGACCTGAGCCAACGGTGTTCTCGAACGCGGCAGGCGTCTATCAGGACGGGGTGCTTGCCTTCGACCGCGATCCGGCGGGCCTCCTCTGGGCGGTCGTCGGGCACGAAAATCTGGGCGGCATGTCGGTGTGGGCGGGCCCGGAGATCTTCTCGGTCGAACGCCGGTATTATTCGCGGTTTTCGTTCGACACGGGGGCCGCGGGCCATGCATTCGGCGGCAGCCGGTACCCGGACGGTCCTCGCGCGCGGGGGTTTCTGTGGCCCTGCGGCCTGTACATCGACCCGTCGAGCGGCGCCTTCCACCTCTTCGTCCACAACGAGACGGCATGGGGAGCCGGCGAGACCGCGTACACGATCCATGAAGCCGGAGTGGAGGGCGAGCCGGACTTCCGCCACATAGGAAAGCTCACCTCTCACGATCAGGGACGGACCTGGGATTTCGACGGGTGGATCATCACCTCTTCTTTTCCGTCATGGACCGTGCACTGTCGTCCCGACGGACTGCCCGGCGGCCAGAGCGGTTCGGTCGTCAGCCTTGGAGCCGGTGATCTCTCAGTCTTCGCGAACCCTCACGACGACTACCTCTACATCTTCTACACGCAGATATTCCACCCACTCGACGACGGAGAGCTGATCGATCGCATCTATGTCGCACGATCGCCGAAACGTTCGCGCGGCGCGCCGGGAAGCTGGAGGAAGTACTCCGAGCAGGGTTTCGTGACCGACGGAAACGGCGGCGGGGAGACGCAGATCGTGACCACGGCAGCCGTTCCCTATGTGACGTGGAATACCCACCTTGGCTGCTATCTCATGACATCGTACAACCGTCCGGCCTGGACTGATGGCAGGGGCACACTCCAGTTTGCCTGCAGCGACGACCTGGTCTCCTGGACAAGCCCCGCTCTTGTATGCCCCGGCAGGCAGGAACTATCGCTGCCCTACTTCACCCAGATGGGAGCGGACGGGGCGGTTGGAGTGCCCGGGCGCGAGTTTCTGATCCTGGCCGAGTCCAATGGAACGGACGTGCTCCAGTTCAGCGTATGTCTTCCACCAGATTCTGAGGAGGCATAGGGCGCTCAAGCCGACCGCGCAGCTCATCGCCATCCATGAGCGGCAGCCTCACCGTCACCCTGGTGCCGGCACGCGGAGCACTCTCTATGCCGAGCGCCGCACGGCGCCCGAAGTAGAGCTCGAGTCTTCGGCACACGTTGTGCAGCCCGAACCCTCCCGTGCGCGACGCCCGTTCCCCGGCCCTGATCTTCGCAAGCACATCGGCCTCCATCCCCGCTCCGTCGTCCGCGACGACGACGTGAATCCCATCCGGTTCGCGCGAACCCATGATCGTAAGCACACCGGAGTCACCCCGGGATCGAAGCCCGTGCACAAGCGCGTTCTCCACGAGCGGCTGCAGCACCAGGTTGAGCATCGGCGCATCGTGGAGTTCGGGGTCAATGTCGATCCGGGAATCGACGTCCATCTTGTGGGTGTAGACGTAGACCTCAATGTAGTGCCGTGCCATCTCCGCCTCGGCTCCAAGGGTGGTCACGATGCTCCCGCCGTTGAGGTAGAGCCGGTAGAACCGGATCAGGCGCTCCACGGCCGTCTCTATCTCGTGTGCACCAATCTTGTGTGCGTCCCAGGCGATTGCGCTGAGGGTATTGTAGAGCATATGCGGGTTGATCTGCGACTGAAGGAGCTCCACTTCCAGCGACAGCTGCCGGTGCTCGAGATCCCGCTCCCGATCGGCGAGGACGTTGATCGTGCGCACCATCGTGTTCAGCTCATCGTCGAGCTGGCCGATCTCGTCATTGCCCTCCACCCTCGGCAGCACAAGTCGTCGATTCTGACGCAGACGTCTTATCTTGTTCGTTACAAGCGCGATACGCTGAGTCGTGAGCCGGGCCAAAACGAGCGCGGCCACGACCGCGAGAACTGTCGCCACGGATATCAGCAGCACGATCACGAGCCGCACGCGCTCGACCCGCGACTGCACGACCCGGTACGGGAGCAACCCCACGAGTCTCCACGGCACCGTGTCAAGCCTGAGCACCGTAGCCAGGTATGCCTCTCCCTCGTGCACGATGGTGGTGACCTCCCGCTCCGCCTCCGCAGGGTCGCTCGCGAAGGAGTCGAGCAGGTCTCTGTCAGGATCGTGGGGGGAGCGACGGGCGCTGACGATGGCTCCGGAGCGATCCACCAGATAGAGGCGCGCGGATGTCCTCCGCTCGTCAAGCGACAGCAGGTGCGACAGGCGGCTCACCGGCACGAGAATAGAGAGAATACCAATCTCCGCCATGGAGGTGAAATCGCGCAGCGCCCGGTTCACCGACACGAATCTGTTGGCCCCATCCTCAAAAGGCCCGCGCCAGTGGGCCTGACCGCGGGCCGCGATTGTCGCGGCGGCCCACTCTTCAGCCGCGATCTCGTCGTAGGCCGTGATGAGTCGGCCGTCGGACGGAAGCGTCGTGTTCCGCGCATGGATGACCAGGCGCACGAGCCAGAGCCCCACGGCACCGACGCTGTCGCGCGAGAGCGTGGTCGTGTCCATCAGGTCGTCCACCAGCGGTGTGGTGCGGTCGTAGAGCTCCCGCTGGTACGTCTGCAGAATCTCACTCAGGGTCGCCTCTGAGTAGTCCCGCACCAGCGCGGCCTGGATTCCCCGGTTGTTGAACAGCACGTCGGCCTTGCGCAGGTAGATCGCGAACTCGGACTCGAGCAGAGAACCGGTTGCGGCGATGTCCTGAAGGAGCAGCTCAGTGTTCAACCGCTCCATTTCGTTCAGCGCGACCAGGTACGCCGAGCCCGCCCCCGCAAAGGCGATGATCGCAATGACGAGGACGAAGCTCGCAAGCAGCTTGGTCCGCAGCGACAGATCCCGCACCGGGGGAATGCTCATGGGCTCTTCCCTTCAGGTGGTCCGCCGCGGTGCGCCGTCATGGCATCACGATACGCTCGCGGCGTCATGCCGACGTGACGAGTGAACACTTCGCGAAAGTGCGCCAGATGCTGGTACCCGACCGCCTCGCAGATCTCGTATACCCGGGTACCGGCGTCCTGGAGCAGCAACTCCTTTGCGCGCGTAACTCTGCGCTCGGTGATGTACTCGAGAACCGTCGTGCCGGTCTCCTGGCGAAAGACCGAGTTGAGATAGTTGGGGCTGTAGGAGAGGTGGTCGGCGACATCCTGCACGTTGATCCCGTTCGAGTAGCAGGTATCGATGTACTGTCGCGCTCTGTTCGTCAGCGCCCCGGACGCGGTTGCTCGCAGCGTGCAGACCCATGCGGTCGCGTCGTAGACGAGCCGCTCGGCCCACTCGGTGAGTGCGGAGCGCGTATCAATCACGGCGAACTCTTCCCAGATGGAACGGCCTTCACCGTACACTTCGGCGAAGCTCGCGTCCGCCTCCGCGAGCGCGAGGTAGATCCCCACGACGTAGCGCCCCACGGTCCTGCGAACGGCGGCCGGGGAGGCCTTCGCGGGAAGGCCCGCGAGGTAGTTGCGGGTGGAACGTCCGGCCTGTGCAGGACTCCCGCAGAAAACGAGTCCGCGCACCTCTTCGAGTCGTGCCGGGGTCATTGGGGTGCCGTCATCCGGCTGCTCACCAACGTCGGTGATAGAGATGATCCTGCCCGGGCCCTGCGCGAACTTCTGCCTGAGAATTGCGGAAGCCGACCGGAACGAGTCACCGAGCGTGTCGAAGGAGGAAGCCATCGGGCCGATTCCAATCGACAAGGAGATCCCTTCGCCCTGCGCCGCCCGGCGAAGGTCGTCCGCGAGTTGCCACAGCTGATCGGCGCCCGCGTCGTGGGACAGCCCGAAGATGACGGCGTGAAGCCGATCGGTGAGCATGATCACCGAGCCGGCGGTATCCGATTCCCGCATCGTTCCTTCAATAAGGTCGTGGAGGCGGAACGAGGACATGAGACGTTTCTCGAGATCCTCCCTGACGCTGGACGCCGGAGCGTCGGTCTCCACTGCGAGAACGGCATACGGAGGCCCTCCCACATCGAGGCCG
>SKQU01000011.1 GCA_007118855.1 Spirochaetaceae bacterium | reverse complement strand
GGGCCGAGGCTGTCGGTTACCATGCAGCTGAGCACGGCGTCCATGTCACGCCGTCGTATACTGGGACGCGATATTGGTATCATCTGCCTACCGTTGCATTCGTTCGAGTTGCTGGAGTTCGGTTGCGTTGAACAGGCGCTGCGTGTCGAGGATGATCAGGTACCGATCGTCATGGCTCACGACGCCTTCCACGTACTCGGTACCGATCCCGGTGATCACCTGTGGAGGCGGCTGGACCTGGTCCGTGGTGATCGTGACGACGCCCGATACCCGGTCAATCCGTATCGCGAGCCGTCGACCCTCAACGTTGACAATCACGAATCCGCTGAGCAGCCGATCCTCCTCGGACAGCTCGGCGCGCCTGATCTGAAAACGCCGGTGCAGGTTGATCACGGGGATGATCTCACCGCGGAGGTTGAAGATACCTTCGACGTACGACGGTGCGTTGGGGACCGCCCGCACGTCTTCGATCCTGACGATCCCCTCGACCTCCATTATGTCTATGCCATACTGCTCGTCGCCGAGCCGGAACGTCACGAGCTGGAGAGAGGTATCAGTGTCCGACATGCACCTAAGATAGACGAGCGCCCTGGTTCGTGCAAGCGCCGAAAACGCGCCCCGAAAACGCACGTGGCCCCTTTGACACGCAGGGTCTGCGGGCGTACTGTGCTTACTACTCATGACCCGAGCCTTCACAGTCGCAGTGATGCTTCTCCTCGCCGCCGGAGTACTCGTCGCCGAGCCCGTGTCGGTCCCGACGAGCGCGGCACTGCTGCAGGGGTCTCTGCCGTGGTGGGGGTGGGCACTCATGCTGTTCGGCTTCACGCTGCTCCTGGGTGTCGTCGCGGTCATCGGCGGGGTTGGCGGCGGGGTGCTGTTTGTGCCGATCGTCAGTGCGCTGTTTCCGTTCCACTTCGACTTCGTCCGGGGAGCCGGCCTGCTGGTCGCGCTGTGCGGGGCGCTGTCGGCCGCCCCGCGGCTATTGCGCGGCGGGATGGCGAGCATCCGCCTCGGGCTTCCGCTCGCGCTTGTGGGTTCGGCGGCGTCCATTGGAGGAGCGTCGCTCGGGCTGGTGCTGCCGACCAGCGTTGTCGAGCTGCTTCTGGGCGTCTCGATCGTTGCGATCGCAACGCTCATGATCGTGTCCCCTCGCGCGAGACACCACCAGCTTCGCCACGATCCGATCGCCACTGCGATCGGGATACACGGGAGCTACCACGATTCGAGCATCGGGCGCCGGATCGACTGGACCGTGCATCGAACCGGGTGGGCGCTCGTTACCTACATCGGTATTGGAGTGATGGGCGGCATGTTCGGGCTCGGAGCCGGTTGGGCGAACGTGCCGACGATGACGCTGCTGATGGGCGCTCCGGTCAAGGTCGCCGTCGCAACGAGCGGTTATGTCATGACGCTGAACAGCAGCGCTGCCGCGTGGGTCTACCTGAACGGCGGCGCGGTCCTTGGTCTGATAACCGTCCCGTCGATCGTCGGGATGATGATCGGGACACGAGTAGGTGCACGACTGCTGCCTCGCGTCCGGCCCCGTGTGATCCGGAGAATCGTCACGATCCTGCTCCTAGCGGCAGGACTCCGATCGCTGGTGGCGGGGCTCATCGGGGTGATCGGATGAGCGGGCCGGCCAAGACGTCGACCCTCATGGACCCAATGGGCACGCACATCGGGCGCGTATCAAGAACGTACGCGGCGATGGTGGGCTGGCTCGTGTCTATATCGCTTTCGGCTCTGGTGGCCGCGTTCGCGCTCTACGCGTCGGGGCTTCTACCGTCGTCGCTCCCTGTTCACGCGATCCCGGATCTCTGGCACCTGAGCGCCGCCGAGTACGCGGCCGTCACGCACCGCGCGACCGGATGGGCGTGGATCGCGCAGATCACCGACGGCCGTTATCTGGTCTACCTCACACTCGTGCTCTTCCCCGCGGGGACCATGCTGATCGTCGCCATCGCGTCACCGCTCTATCTGAACGCACGGGCACCGTTGATGGCCCTGATCGCGCTGGTCGAGGCCGCCATCCTCCTGGTCGCGGCGATTGCCGCATGACCTCCACTCTCGACGGCTCCCGGTCGGCGGCCAACCAACCCGAGACGGCCGGCGCCGACGGGCCGCTTCCGTCCAGTCTGCCTCGTCCCGTCTCTGCACGCGTCGTCACTCCTCGCCACCAACGCCAAGGGGACGGAACGAGATATCAAGGTCGTGAGCCAGAGCGACCTCCTCGAGTTCGCGCCGCAACCGGGTTACGTTCTGGTCTTCGGGAACTTCGCACACGATGCGCATTCGGAACATGGGCGCACCGGTGAACGGAGCGCCCGTCGTGTCGGCCTCAAGATCGTCAATGCTCACGTGCCGCCGCCTGAGCAACCCTGTCACGGCGTGCACGATGCCCGGTGTATCAAGCGACACGCACTCGAGGCGGTACGGTCGGCCACGACCCGACTTCTCCTGCGCGAGCGTGCGCCTGACCGAGATGTCGAGCCCGCATCGTTCCGCGATAGTCGGCAAGGCCCGCTCGAGCGTGTCGATTCGATCATCTGCGCACGAGACGAGCAGAATCATCGCGAACTCGCCGCCGAGCAGCGCCATCCGGCTCTCGTCTATGTTCGCGTCCAGTTCCAGCAGCGCCGACGACAGATCATCGACGATCCCGAGCCGATCCCGGCCCGAAGCCGAAACCACTAGCAGTGCACTCATGGCGAACAGGATACTCGATACCGCGCCGATCGCCAATCACCGCAATCAAAGCCTGTGCCCCGCGCAGAAGCTCCGGTTCTGCATGTTGCCAGGCTTTTCTTTAGCCCTTTGGACAAAAAAAAGCCTGGCAACGACCTACTCTCCCACGGCTTGTGCCGCAGTACCATCGGCGCAGGAGGGCTTAACTTCCGTGTTCGGAATGGGAACGGGTGGGACCCCT
>SKQU01000200.1 GCA_007118855.1 Spirochaetaceae bacterium | reverse complement strand
GACGCGAGCGGCTCGCCGGGGGAGACGCTCCTCTACGCCTACCTGGAAGTCCCGCCCGCGTGGACCTGGTTCAACAACACCCAGTACGTGGACACGCTCAACCCGGCGGCGATGCGCGCGTTCATCGACGCGACGCACGAGCGCTACGCGCGCGCAGTCGGCGAGCGGTTCGGCACGGTGATCCCGGCGATCTTCACCGACGAGCCGCTCTTCCGCGGGATGGACCTCCCCTACTCCGCGGCTGATGAGCGCGACATCATCCTTTCCTGGACCGACGACCTGCCTGAGAGTTACCTCGCCGCCTATGACGAAGAGCTCCTCGCCGTGCTCCCGGACGTGCTCTACGACCGCGCGGACGGCCGGCACCGCCTCGCCCGGTGGCGTTTCCACAACCACCATACCGACCGCTTCAGCCAGGCGTTCGCCGGCCAGATAGGCGCCTGGTGCGCCGAGCACGGAATCGCGCTCACCGGTCACATGATGGCGGAGGACTCGCTCGCGAGCCAGACGACGTGGGTGGGCGAGGCGATGCGCAGCCTGCGCCACTTCCAGCTCCCCGGGATCGACATGCTCTGCGACCGGGTCGAGCTCACGACCGCGAAGCAGGCACAATCGGCCGCGCGGCAGACCGGCGCACCCGGGACGCTGAGCGAGCTCTACGGGGTGACCAACTGGGACTTCCCCTTCGCCGGGCACAAGCGCCAGGGCGACTGGCAGGCGGCGCTCGGCGTGATCACGCGCGTGCATCACCTCACGTGGTACCAGATGTCCGGCGAGGCGAAGCGAGACTACCCGGCAAGCATGGGCGAGCACTCCCCCTGGTGGCGCCGCTACCGCGTGGTGGAGGACCATTTCGCGCGGCTGAATGTCGCGCTCAAGAGCGGGCGCCCGCGGTGTCGCGTCGCGATGATCCATCCGATCGAGAGCTACTGGCTCGTCCACGGTCCGGCGGCAAACGCCCGCGAGCGCGAGCGGCTTGAGGCAGGCTTCTCCCACAGCCTTTCATGGCTCCTCGAAGATCTCATCGACGTCGACCTCGTCTCCGAGGCGGTGCTCGCGGACCTGCGCGGGACCGACGCCGAGCTCACGCCGGACGGCGGGCAGCCGGCCTCCGATCCCCGCTTCGTCGTGGGCGAGATGGGCTACGAGGCGGTGGTCGTACCGCCCTCGATCACGCTGCGCTCTGCCACCCTCGCCGCGTTGAGCGAGTTCGCCGAACGCGGCGGGACGGTCGTCGTGATGGACGGCGGCCCCGAGCTCGTGGACGCCGAGCGCCCGGCGACCGCCGCGGACCTCGCCGGGTTTCTTGGGGTGGGGGCGCAGCGCAGCACCCTCCTCGGAGCGCTCGAACCCTTCCGCGACGTACGCCTCGCGCGCGCGGACGGGGGCTCCCCCGGGGGCGTCGTGCACCAGGTGCGCGAGCTCCCTGACGGCCGGTGGATCGTCTTCGTCTCACGGTTCGACGAAGACCCGTACTCACCGGTGGAGCAGGCGCGTCTCTCTCTGCGGGGAGCGTGGCAGCTGAGCGAGCTTCGGACCGGCGACGGAAGCGAGCGGCCGCTCGACGCGGAGGTCAGCGACGGTTGGACACACCTGCCCGTAGACCTTCCCATCGCGGGACACGTGCTCCTTCGAACCCAACCGGCGCCCACGGCGGTGGGTGACAGCGGCGGGAAGCAGGCCGCAGCGCCGCGCGGCATCGCAGCGCCGCGGGGCCTGACGGAGCTCGGTCGGTTGGACGACCCGTTCGAGGTCGAGCTCGAGGAGGAGAACGTCCTCGTACTCGACAGGGGCGAGTGGCGGCTCGACGACGGCGCCTGGCAGCCTGCCGAGGAGATCCTTCGGATCGACAACTCGGCGCGCGCCGCGCTCGGCATGCCCGAGCGCAGCGGGAACATCGCGCAGCCGTGGGTCGAGCCCGCGCGCGAAGGGACGCACCGGGTGACGGTCGCCTACACGCTCGAGGTGAAGCACGCAACGGGGGTAACGCGCCTCGCGATCGAGGACGCCGGGACTGCCCGCATCGTGCTCGACGGGACGGAGCTGCCGGTCGCGCCGGCCGGCGAGTGGATGGACATCGCGTTCACGCCGGTCGCCGTGCCCGCGCTCGACGCCGGTAAGCACCGGATCGAGATTGCCTGGCCGTTCGGCGAGTCTGAAGGGCTCGAGGCGTGCTACCTCGTCGGCAACTTCGGCGTACGCGTTTCAGGGAAGCAGGCGATCGTGACCGAGCCGGTGCGCTCGCTCACCTGGGGCGACGCGACGCGGCAGGGGCTCGCCTTCTACGGGGGGAACATCCGCTATCGCTGCAGCGTCGGCCTCCCGGAAGGGCGCGGGCGATACCTGGAGGTGCCGCACGCGGCGGGAGCGCTCGTCGACGTGTGCTGGCCCGGAGCCGACCCGATCCCGGTCTACCGGGAGCCGTGGCTCGCACCCATCCCCGACGATCTCGACGGGGAGGGAACGGTCGAGTTGGTCTGTTACGGAACACGCATCAACACCTTCGGACAGCTTCACATCGTGGCCGAAGGATACCGCTGGTGGGGCCCGCAGAGCTGGCGAACCACCGGCGTCCAGTGGGCCGACGAGTACCAGCTGCGCAGGACCGGCGTGCTCGTGGCCCCGGCGATCCGCGGGAGCGGGATGGCGTAGGCCGGCTGCGTCGTGGAGCATCGTGGTACCGCAGTTGACCGCGGGACCGGGCGCGCGTAGAGTCTGAGGAGTGACTGATTCGCAACGCGAGGAAGCGACACACCGGATTTGCACCGCATTTCCAGACGCGCAGGCGATCTACGTCTTCGGATCGGTTGCGATGCACGAAGATACCGCGTCCAGCGACGTAGACATCGGGGTGCTCCTTCCACACGCTGACGCGGTCCGCACGGGCTCACTCCGCTTTTCGGACCTGAGATTCGAGCTCGAAGAGATCCTCAGGCGCACGG
>SKQU01000417.1 GCA_007118855.1 Spirochaetaceae bacterium | reverse complement strand
GTTGCGGCGTGGGCTCGGGCGGCTCGGGCGCGGGCTCCGGCGGCGGAGCGAGCTCGGGCTGCGGTTCGGGCACGGGTGGCGGTGGAGGCGGCTCGGGGGGAGGCGTCGGCTCCGGCGGCGGCGGGGGATCGTAGTCGGGCAGGGTGACGTGGACGACCATGGTCTCAGGATACGGTTCGTATGAGACGCCGATGATGGCGGCGGTCCCAAAGACCGCAGCGTGCACGAGAAGCGCGATAGCAATGCTCACGAGCAACCGCCCGCCGTCCTGAGACACCCTCACCGTCTGCTATCCCCCTCGAGCGTTCGAAGCGCAATGCCGCGGTAGCCGTTGCGACGCATGACATCGAGTACCGCCACCACCGTCTCGTAGGGCACGGCGCTGTTCGCTTCTATAATCGCGCTCTTCGCTCCCTCGGAGACCTGTGCAGCCTGTTCGCTCATCTGACCGAGCCGAGCGTCGAGCTCGGCGAGGGTGACGCGATCGCGGTTCAGGTAGAGCTCGGCCTGGGAGGCGATGGTGATGACGAGCCTGTCGAGCACCACCGGTTCGGCGCTCGTGGACTCCGGAAGGTCGAGCGCGATACCGGGCGTCATCACGAACGTCGAGGAGACCATGAAGAAGACCACAAGCTGGAATACGACGTCGATCATGGGGATCAGGTCGACGTTTGCATTTGGTGAGAGCCGGCGACGGAAGCGCATCACACCTCCCGTTTCAGCATCAGAACGAGCTCGCTCACCCGATTCTCTATCCGGATGATCAGATGATTCACCTTGCTGACAAGGTAGTTGTAGAACGAGATCGCCGGGATGCTCACGATGATCCCGGCGGCCGTTGTAATGAGCGCCTCGGCGATACCGCGCGCGAGGATCGCCGGGTTCCCGCCGAGCGCACCGAACTCCCCGAGCACGCCAAAGGCGCGGATGTTACCCGTTACCGTTCCAAGCAGACCAAGGAGCGGCGCGATGTGGGCGATCGTGCCGAGCGTCGAGAGAAAACGTTCCATGCGCGGAATCTCGAGATTCGCAGCGTCGGTGATCATCGCCTTGATCACCTCTTCGGGATAGTTGCGGTGTTCGATCCCGACGCGGCTGAGGTTCGTGATGGGGCTCGGAGTCGCCTCGCAGATCGCGAGCGCTTCCTCGAAGTGACCCTTCGACACCGCGCTCTTGAGCCGGTTCAGCACCACGCCCTCATCCATCCGGAGCTTGCGCAGATAGAGCATCCGTTCAACGATGATGGCAATGGCAACGATGGACAGTGCAATGATGACGAGGAGGATGATCCCGCCACGGTCGATAAGCGTCAGCATGAGTACTCCTAAAGAGAGATCCGGGCGAAGAGTGAGGCCCGAAAACCCGGCTGGATGAACGGGTAGTCGGGACCGACGATCCCACCGAGCGTCGGCCGACCGGCCTCGAGCAGGGGGGCAAGCACATCCGTGAACTCGAGCGAGAACTCGAGCTCGTCGCTCGGTGCAAATGATCCGGAGAGCCCCAGGCGCGGCATCGTCGCTTGCGGGAAGAAGTCGGTGCGCACATCTGCTCCAGCGGTCAGCCGCCCGCTCGCGTCACCCAGGCGAATCGCGCCGTCAACGGATCCGGTGGGCGTGCCCGTCGTCGTATCAATGAACCGCCCGGTCCACCCGGCCTCGGCGAGCACCCGGGAGCCCGGACGCCAGCTCACCCGGCTGTTCGCGATCAGCGACAGCATCGAACGCTGCTCGTACTGGAATCGACTCGTATCCGGATCAAAGGGCAGAAGATCGACGACGGAATCGTGTACGACGAAGTCGACGCCCGTAGAGAGCGCGAGGCCGGTGGGCCCGGACCACCTCGTCCCGACGCCCGCGTACCACTGGCCGTCTGAGGTGAGCCCCCCGCCGTCGAACGTGCCTGCATCGGCCTGCGGGACCTCGGACCAGATCCCGGCAAGCGTGAGCCGCTCGACCCGGTAGCCGCCGGAGAGCCGGGTCTCCAGCGCCTCCCCGAGCAGCATCTCCACGCCCAGCGACCACGGATACCGGAGATCCGCCCCGGGCTCCCACTGGACCCCGGCACGCGCGGAGGCGCTCAGGGCGCTGGAAAACTCCACGTCGACGCCCGCGAGCAGATCGACGTCCTGATAGACGGGAATCTCCCCGGCGCGAAGGAACCGCAAGAAGTAGGAGCTTGAGACCACGAGGTCAACCGCCCGGATCGTGAACCGTGCCTCGGCGTGCGGCCCTATCGTGAACTCCTGTTCCCTCGGAACCTGCCCGGAGCCGCTCATCGACTGTATGCGCGTCGCCGCGCCCGCATCCAGGCTCCCGGTCAGGCGTATGGCAGGCTCAGGAGTGAAGCGAAAGGTGGTCGTCGCCTCCGTGGATCGCAGACCCACGCTGTAGAACTCCGACGCGCCCTGCAGGCCGTGGACCTCCTCGCTGAAGGCCGCCTCGACCTCGGTGGCGAACCGGTCGGTTCCGCCGCTGAACCAGCCGTCAATGACGTTGTTGCTCGCGAAGTAGCCGGTGCCGGCCTCCCTGAACTGATACCCGTCGATCCCTTCGTGCGCGAACCGGAGACGGAATCGGGGAGAAGCACCGAGCCGGAAGAGACTGAGTTCGCCGACGATGTGGTTCGCGGTGCCCGCGCCGAGGCGACCGCTTGAGAACACGCTCGGCGCGTCGGTTGGACGTGTCACTCCCGGAGCGGGCACGGTGAAGGCTCCTTCGTCTATGAAGAGCTCTCCGGCGCCCGGCAGGAGAATGGACATCCGTCCGAGCGCGAGCTCGCCCTCATCCGGAAGGACGGCGCTGACCTGCTGCACCTCGAGCTCCTGGATCTCCAGGAGAAGCTCAGGAACGATGATCTCGGTATCCTGCGGAGCGGAGGGGCCGGATTGCTGGCCCCAGGCTCCGCCTGCGATGAGGATCAGAAGCACGATGGTCCGGATATGTTTCATCTCGAGTCTCCTCGCTGCAGCGTCTCAGCCTCCTCGAGCCACTCGGACCCGGGGAAGTCGGACCTCAGGCGGTCAACGAGCGCGTTCACCTCCGCGGTTCGTCCGATCGTCGAGTACATCACCGCCGCACGGTAGATGGACAGCGCGGCGAGATCCCGGTCGGCCGCCCCCACGATCGCGGCCTGAAGGTAGAGATCCGCGGCACTCTGAAGCTCGTTCTGGCGCGAGCGGTATTCGCCCCGCAGAAAGAGCGCCTGGGCCGTCGCCGCCGGATCAACGGCGCGCTTCTCGCTCACGGCACGGAGCATGGGGATCACGGTGGCCGCATCCGTACTCGTCGCCGTGTCCTGGTAGATCGCCATGCGTGCGAGTTCGATGATCGCCTGCCTGCCCTGCTCCGACTCGGCGCCGCCGGTATTCTCGATTCGGACCATCAGCTCCGCTTCGCGTTCCCCGAGTCCGCCTATCAGCAGGACGAGCTCGTCGATCCTGCGCGCGGCGCCGGCCGCTCGGGCGACCTCCGGATAGGAGGCCTGCAGCTGAGTGAAGTAGTTGAGGGCCCGTCGGTACTCCGCACGTTCGCTGTGAGCCACCGCCGCGCTCCGCAGCGCATCCGCACGATAGGGACTCTCCCGGTACTCGGTGATCAGGCGCTCCCACAGGAGGAGCGCTCCGGCAGACTGTCCCTGTTCCCTGCTCGCCACACCGCCCCAGTAGAGCGCGGCGTCCATGCGCTCCCCGTCACGGAAGCTGCTGCGATAGGTGAAGAACGCCTCCTGCGCCTCGCTGTAGCGGCCGCGCTCGAACAGCACCTCCGCCCTGCGAAACGAGGCCGACTCGGCAAGCGGACTGTCCGGGTAGTTGACGAGCAGCTCCGCGAAAGCCGCCACCGCGGCGTCCTCATTGCCGAGCGAGAGTTGGACTTCCGCGTATTCGAACCAGGCATCGTCCGCGTATACGGAGGTCGGGTGATCGAGATAGAGACCCCTGAAGGCGACAGCCGCCTGCTGATGCGAACCCATCGCGGCGAGCGCACGCCCGTAGAGGAAGTCTGCCTCGATTGCCAGCTCATCGCCGGTGACGTACGAGCGTACCCGGGCGAGCGCCTCGGCGGCCCTGGAGTAGTCCCCTACGAGAAAACTGCTCCAGCCGGAGAGATAGGCCGCCTGAGCCGCCCGGCTGTGATCAGGGTAGTCGGTAAGCATCGTGGCGAAACTCTCCCGGGCGGCGCGGTAGTCACCGGCGCGGTAGGCAGCAAACCCGTAGTAGAAGAGCGCACCGGGGCGCAGCGCTTCGCGTGTGGTTCCGCCTTCAGGGAGCCGATCGATTACGCGCAGGAAGACATCGACGGCATCGGTATAGTTCCGGAGGTTCAGGAGCGCGAGTCCACGGACGTAGCCGAGCTGGCTTTCGTTCTCCCGCGTCAGCGTGCCGTGCGCGTCGAGCTCGGCGATGATCTGCGGTACCTCATCCGCGACTCGCGCGTATCGCTCGAGCTCGAAGAGCAGGTTGGCGTACTCGAGCGCAGCCTGGGCGTCGTCGGGTCGCAGCGGAAGGTACTCGAACAGCGCCTGCATGGCGTCGGGCCTCCTGCCGAGGTCGCGCAGCACGCGACTGCGAAGCCGCAGGAGATCGGCCTGTATACCGCCCGTGCGTCCCGCTGCGAATACCGTGTCTATCACCTGAAGCGCCTCAGCGGCCCGTCCGGACCGCCGCAGGGCAAACGCGTACTGGTGGGCGGCCTCAGCGTAGAAGGGACCCTGCTCGTGCTCGTTGAAGGCGACAGTCAGCGTCGCCACGGCCTCCGAGTTCCGTCCCAGGCGCAGTTGAAGGTTGCCGAGCGCGACCAGAACCCGCAGCCGCTCCTCGCTCTCGTCCCCGTAGATATCGAGATACTCGGTGAGCACCGCTTCGGCGGCGCGCTCGTCGCCGCGCTGGTCAAGGAGCCGCGACAGGTAGAGCGGAACACTCGCAGGGATAAACTCGGTTCTGCGGAAGTCCCAGATGCGCCGCAGGTAGAGCTCGGCCAGATCGAGGCGTCCCTGGTTATAGCTGTCGATCCCGACGCGCAGCCAGAGCTCCTTGAGCACATCGGTGCGCCCGGCGAGCGCTACCTCCGCTCGGCGCAGCACGTCGGCCGGTTGCTCCGCAATCCGTCCGTCCCGGGCGAGCTGGAAGAGGCGCTGGAAGGCGAGCGTCGCGAGCTCCGGCGGTGCGGACTCGCTTCGCCGGTACCCGCTGAGCGCCTCGTCGAGATCGCCGCGGACGAGGTACGCCTCCGCTTCGTAGAGCACGAGATGGGGCCGCCATCGCGCGTCCAGGCGCGCGGAGTCTATACGGGAGGTCAGGTCGAGAAGCGGCTCTGAGGCACCCGCCTTCGCGTACAGGCTCAGCAGGAGGGTCAGCGCGTACCCCTCGCGGGCAGGCTCGTCAACGAGCTCGAGCATCCGCTCGAGCTGCGAACGAGCGGCTGCCTCGTCGCCTCGGGCGAGCTCGGCGAGCGCGAGATAGAGGTGCGATTGCGCGAGTGCTTCCCGGTCGACGGGCTCTGAAGCCTGGTACTCGCTCAGGTAGGCGACGGCGCGCGCGTGGTCTCCCACGTCGTAGCTGATAACGCCCTGCCAGAAGGGCACGTACTCGATGAAGCGGGTAGCCCTGTGCCTTCGTGCCACGCGTTCGAGCTGAGCGAGGGCTTCTCTTGGACGACCGGTGCGATAGAGGGCCAGGCCGACTCTGTACTGCGCGTCCGGCACGAACTGGCTGACCGGATAGCTCTGGATCAACGTCCTGTACCGGTCCAGGGCAAGCTCGTAGTCTCCCGACTCGAACCGGCGTTCGGCCTCGCGGAAGAGATCACGGTCGCTCTCCTGAGCGAGGACGGTCCACGCGAGGCAGGCCATCAGCAGGGAAGCGAGGATTCGTTTCATGTTCATAGCGTATCCCGGGGATTTGCTCCCATCAATGTCGGATCGCCGGCGGCGCATAGGAGCGGCTCGCGCGTACCCGAACGAGATGAATAGAGTCGTTGCGATAGCGACGGTCAAGCGACGCCAGACTCGTCTCTACGTTTCGTTCCATGACATCCACTACAAAGCGGCCTCTCTCGTCAAAGTACGGAAAAAGCACGACAACGTGCACATGCTGGTGCAGGGGCGGATTATCTCCGAACTCACGGTTCAACGAGCCGAGGTAGAAGTATCCCGGTTCGTTGACCGCGAGAAGGTACAGAACCTGCGGCAGCCGCTCCACACGGTACCCCACGTTCGCAACGTATGCGTTGTACGCCACCGAATGCACGTCTGCATCCTTCGGGTGTGCCGCAGCGCCACCCTTCTCTGCAGACAAATCTGCGGTCGCAAGGTTACGAGTCCAGTCGAGCCCGAAGTACGGATCGCGCGTCTGTTCGAGCGGCTCGCTCCAGCCGTGTCCGCGAAGGTCGAGGTGCTTCCTCTTCAGCGGCTCAATCGGCAGGAGCGACCCGTGGCGGCCGAGGTGCAGTCCGTCGACGACCCACTTCGCGAAACCGGAGCAGTTCAGCCCCCCGAGTCCCTCCTGACGATCAAGGGTGTCTATGAACACGAGATTCCCGTGCTCGTCCATCGCCCCATCGTCGGCATCGTGGAGCGTGTGCAGCGCGCTGCGAGCCCTGTGCGCCACGAGCGACACGTCCCGGTAGGCCGGATTCGAGGTATCCGGGTAGACCACGGTCCAGCTGATGCGCCTCGAGGTCAGTTCCGGGATGAGTGCGAACGGCTCCACGAGCAGCGTCTCGAGCGACACCGGCAGCGGGATCTCCTGGTGGAGCCGCACACCGGCGATGTAGAGACTCAAACGCGTTCGGGCCGGCCCGTCGGGGCGGATCCGGAGGAAGAACCCTGGATCGCTGTGGAGAAAGATCTTCAGCTGATCGGCTTCCCCATCAGTGCGTCGGCGGCGCACGATATAGGTGCCGGCGTTCGCAACCGGGAACCCGTCGTCGAGCTCGGGAACGAAGAGGAAGTACCGGTGTGTCCGGTTTGCCTCGGTCGTGACCATCACCCGCCGCCCGCTTTCGCGCGACAATTCAACACGCGGGCGAAACGACGCGAGATGCGAGAGGGGGGCGAGCGCCGACTCCAGATGAATGCGTCGCACGTCGTCGGTTTCGGGAGGCAGCGCGGGGAGCCGCAGGGTCTGTGCCGGGGAAGAGCCGACGCCCCAGACGATCAGGAGCAGAAGAACCGGGAGACCCGGGCGGGCCGGAA
The DNA here is from genome assembly GCA_007118855.1 of Spirochaetaceae bacterium. GTDB lineage: Bacteria > Spirochaetota > Spirochaetia > DSM-27196 > SLST01 > SLST01. Next base: position 3,894 of record SKQU01000417.1, on the reverse strand, counting down.
TGCTGCGCTTACTCTGTGTCATCACCCATAGTTTCGGCATCGCGCCGACGAACCTTGTCGAGCATCTCGAGCAGCTCGTTGCGCACCACCCGGATCCGCGCCGTCGCGTCGGCGTGGCTGCCGGATACCTCTTCGAGGATCTGCATCGCGGCTCCCTGGACCGTATAGCGCCGCTCCTGAACGAGGTGCTTGATTCGGAAGAGCAATTGCAGGTCGGCACCGCAATACTCTCGCCGGCCGGCGATATCCTTCGTGGGACTGAGAATCCCGATTTCCTGCTCCCAGTAGCGAACGATGTGCGGTTTCACTTCGAGGATCCTGCACACCTCGCCAATGGAATACCGGCGCACTACCGCTCCCGCAGTTCGAGCCTGAACGGTATGCTCGAAAGCCCGAAGTCGGCGCGAATCTGGTTCTTGAGATAGCCGACGTAGCTCTCCGGAAACCCCTTGCGTCGGTTCACGAACGCGACGAAGGTAACCGGCAGGCGCTGCACCTGCGTGATGTAGCGCACTTTCAGGCGTCCCCTGCCCCGTACCGGTGGTGGTGTGCGCGTGAGCCACTCCTCCAGGTGACGGTTCAGCTTGCCGGTGTCCACGCGATGATAGAGCTGCCGATGCACCTGTCCGATCGCATCGAGCAGCTTTGGTACTCCGGTGCCGGATCGGGCCGAGAGCGGGATGATGGGCGCGAACGATATCACGGGGAAGATGAACCTGATCCGGTCGCGGACCGCCTCGAACCGGTTTCCGATCTTCGGCATCAGATCCCATTTGTTCAGCCCGATCACGAGTCCCCGCCCCCGGTCGACGATGAGCGAGGCGATCTTCTTGTCCTGGTCGCTGAGCCCCTGCTCGGCGTCCACGAGCAGCACGACGACCTCCGCGTCCTCGATCGTGTCGATCGCGCGCGTCACCGAGTAGTACTCGATGTTCTCGGACACCCGGGACTTCCGCCGCAGGCCGGCGGTGTCGAGGATGCGGTAGGCCTGCCCGTCACGAACGAACTCACCCTCAATGACGTCGCGCGTGGTCCCGGGCACCTCGGACACGATCGACCCGTCGTACCCGGTCAGGCGGTTCACGAGGGTCGATTTGCCCGTATTCGGCCTGCCGAGCACGGCGATCGTGATCGTCGTCGGCCGCGAGAAGGACTCCTCCGGCTCATCCGCCGGCGGCTCCGGCTGTGCCGCGAGTCCCTGCGGCAGGAGGCCGGTGATCGCGGCGATGAGCTCGTCGGTGCCGCGTCCATGGGCCGCGGATACGCCGACCACGCGCCGCAGACCAAGCCGGTGGAAGTCCCACACGAGATCGGCGCGCTCCGGGCTGTCGATCTTGTTGACGACGAGCACCAGGCGCTCCTCGTAGGAACGGAGCGTCTGCAGGAAGAGCTCGTCGGCCGCGGTGAGCTCGGTGGCGTCCACCACGAGAAGCACCACGTCCGCCGAACGGATCTCCGAAAGCGCCTTTGCCGTGATGGCGCGGGCCATCTCGTCGTGGTCCGCGGTGTAGCCTCCGGTGTCGACGACTCGCACCCAGAGGCCGTCGAGCTCTGTGTTCGCCGCGACAGGATCACGGGTGACTCCCGGCGTGGGGTCGGTGATCGCGCGGCGGCGCCGGATCAGCCGGTTGAACAGCGTCGACTTCCCCACGTTCGGTCTGCCGACGATCGCGACCGTTGGAAGTCGGCCGCCCGGCGCCTCATGCGGTTTCGAGGCCAAAACGATCCCCCATGAGGTGTCTCAGGTACCTGTCCACTTCCCTGAACGAATCGAGCTCCATCGCCTCACCGACCACCTCCTCGGCCTCACGAACGGATATCGCCCTGATGATCTGCTTGACTTCCGCGATGCCGCCCGCGCTCATACTCAGCTCGTCGTATCCAAGCCCGACGAGAAGAACGGTTGCAAGCGGGTCTGCGGCCATCTCCCCGCACATTGCGACCGGAATACCGGCAGCGTGGCCGTTGTCGACCACGAGTTTGAGCATGCGTAACACCCCCGGGTGGAACGGCTCGTAGAGGTGGGCAATCCGTTCGTTCCCGCGGTCGACGGCGATCGTGTACTGGATGAGGTCGTTGGTTCCGACCGAGAAGAAGCTGGTCTTGCGCGCGAGGATATCGCTGACCATCGCGGCCGACGGCACTTCGATCATGATGCCGACCGGAAGATCCTTCTTCACGGGCTTGCCCTCAGCCTTGAGCTCTCGCTCGACCTCCTCGAGAAACTCCAGCGCCTGCTGCAGCTCTTCGAGCCCGGAGATCATCGGGAACATGATGTTCAGGTTGCCGCAGACGCTGCTGCGAAGCAGTGCCCGCAGCTGGGACCTGAACACGTCGGGATTCGAGAGACAGAAGCGAATCGCCCTCCATCCGAGGATGGGGTTCTGCTCGTCGAGATCCGCGATCTCATGCGCGACCTTGTCACCGCCCAAGTCGAGCGTGCGAATGGTCACAGGCTTTGACGGAAGCGCCTCGAGCACTCGTCGGTAGGCATCGAACTGCTCCTCCTCGCTCGGCAGCCCCCTGGAGCCCAGGAAGAGGAACTCGGACCGGTAGAGTCCGACGCCGTCGCCACCGTGTGTGATCACCGACTCGACTTCCTCCGGGACCTCAATATTCGCCTTCAGCGAGATCAGCTTGCCGTCGCGGGTCTCCGCCGGCAGATCGTGCAGGCGCATCAGCTGCACTTCGTGCTGGTGCCACGCCCGACTCTGCCGCTCGTAGTCGTCGAGCGTCTTCTGGTCCGGGTCGAGGATGACTCTCCCGTGGTTGCTGTCGATGATGATCGTGTCGCCGTTCTCCGCCATCCGCGAGACATAGGAGAGGCCGAGTACCGCCGGTATTTCAAAGCTGCGCGCAATGATCGCCGTGTGTGAGGTTCGCCCGCCGGCGTCTGTGGCAATGCCGCGGACCTTCCGCTTGTTCATCGCGATCGCATCCGACGGCAGCAGATCGTGAGCGACAAGCACGATCTCGTCCTCCAGGTCCGCGAGCGAAAACCGTTTGCGGTTCATGAGGTGTGACAGAACCCGGTTGCATACGTCGTGAAGGTCCGAGCTGCGCTGCCTGAGGTCCTCCGACTGCGAAGAGTTGAGCTTGTCGACGAGCAGCTGCACGCTCTGGTAGAGAACCCATTCGACGTTGACCAGCGACTCGCTGATTCCGCGTTCAACCTGGTCGTGAAATGCCGTGTCTCTGAGCATGAGCAGGTGCGAATCAAGGATCGCGAGCTTGTCCTCGTCGATCTCCTGCGCTCCATTGCGCCGCAGCTCCTCGAGCTCCGCGACGGCGTTCCTCGCGGCTTCCCGGAAACGCTCCATCTCCGCGTCGACCGAATCCGCAGATACGGCGTAGCGCGGAACCGCGGGCGCATCATGGGTATGGATGAATACCGTTCCTATCGCGATCCCGGGTGACGCCGATATGCCGGTTACCGTTTCCATTCACGACACTATAAGCCGCCCATGCTGATCGGTCAAACTCGATTCAGTTGAAAGCCCGCGGGCCAATGCGCCGATACTGAAGGTATGTCAAAGCCGTCCGGCAGCCGACGCACCTCGATCGGCGTGCTATTCTGGATCGCCTTCATCCTTCTCGTGCTGGTGATCTTCCTGGCCAACCGCAGCAATATCGAGCAGGTGCTCGAGACGACCGGAATCGTTGAGGTGATCCGGGACCGGTTCGGCGGTTCCGATCCGGATCGCGAGGAGCCGGCTCCACCTCTTGTCGAGACGTCTCCGAGCGAACAGGCCCCGGACTCGAGGGTGACGATCGACGAGCGGCCCCCGGCCTCCGAACAGCCGCGCCTTGATCCGCCGCGCCGGGAAACACAGCCGGAACCACCCGTCGAACCCTCGCCGGTTCCTGAGCGGGAACAGCCGCAGCCGCAGCCGC
>SKQU01000222.1 GCA_007118855.1 Spirochaetaceae bacterium | reverse complement strand
TGGTACCGCGACGGCATGTGGGAAGAGACGCAGCGGGAAGTAGTAGACCTGCTCGGGTAGCCTGACGCCGCGAAGAACGGCGCCGCAGGCAAATGGACTAATTAAATGTTTTTGTTGCCCTGGGAGATGGTATTGGGTATTTTAGAGGTATGAAACGAAACAGCGTCGGTATCAGTGATATCCGGATCCACCTCCCGGAAGCGAAGATCGACCTTGATACGCTCGTAGAGCATCGGGTGCATGAGAACCCGCGGCTCGAGCGCCATCTTGCGCGGGCGATGCGAACCACCGGCCAGCGAGCGATCCGGTTTCCGTCGGTCCGGGAGGACACGGCGACGCTTGCGGCCTCCGCGGCTCACGGCCTGGTCACCGGGAACCCGGACAAGGACGTGGCGAATCTGCGCTACCTCACCGTCGGTACTGAGAGCGGCCTCGATCACTCCAAGCCGGTGTCGGCCTTCGTGGAGGGGATGCTCCAGAAGGCCGGTGTTGATGTGCCGGAAAGCCTGTCGTCCTTCCAGGTCCAGCACGCCTGTGCCGCCGGGACGCTCTCGCTGCTGAGCGTGAGCGCGCTTCTCCAGACGTCGGGACGCGGCAACGAATCGGGCATCGTGATGTGCTCGGATATCGCCCGCTACGATGTGCGAACCACCGCTGAGATCACGCAGGGGGCCGGGGCGGTCGCGATGCTCGTAGAGAACGACCCGGACCTGGTCGAGATCGACCTCGCAACGCAGGGGTTCTGCTCGACCGACGCGGACGACTTCTTCCGGCCGCTCGGATCGAAGACCGCGAAGGTGAAGGGCACCTACTCGATGCAGTGCTACCGCGACACGCTCGAGTCGGCGCTGCTCGACCACTGTGAGCGGGCAGGCACGACCCCCCGCGAGGCGCTCGAGAACACCGACCTCTTCATCCTTCACACCCCGTTCCGGAATCTGCCCGAGACCGCGATGACGGGATTGCTCGAGAAGCACCTTGAACTCGACGCGGACGAGGCCCGGGAGTTCCTGGCCGCACGCGGCCTCTACGACGCGATCGATGCGGTTGCGCAGGTCGGCAACATCTACACCGGCTCGATGTACATGGGGCTCGCCTTCGGGCTGTACCGTCAGTTCCACCGGATCGGGTCGCAGATCGTGGGAAAGCGGATCCTGTTCGCCTCGTACGGGTCGGGCAATACGATGGCGGTCTTCGCAGGAACCGTGGCGCCGGGCGCCCCCCGCGTAATCGCCCGGTGGGACCTCGACGCGCTTCTGGCCGACTCCCGTGACGCGTCGTTCGAAGAGTACGAGACGTGGATCCGGGGACCGTATGTCGTCACGGCTTCGGACGCGGCGGACGGTGAAGAGACCTCAGGGCAGCCTGGGTTCGTGCTCGAGACCATCCGGGAAGATGGCTACCGGGTCTACGGTTACAGCGCTGCCACGGATACTGTCACTGAGCCTGCAGGTCGAGTCCTCGTAGGTCACGACGTATGATAGACTACCGGTAGGAGGCCCAGCGAACGATTTCTTTCATCGTGTAGCGTTTCCCGGTCATCAGGATTCCTACCCGGAAGATCCGCGCGGCGAGCAGCGCGAAACCGCCGATCGTCACGGCCAGGAGCGCGAGACACAGCGCGACCTCCCATGCGGCCGGACTCCCCAGAAGAAGCCGCTGGAACATCACGATGGGTGAGGTCAGCGGGAAGAGCGAGAGCACCCGGGGGATCACGCCGTCGGGGTTCGCCGTGGTCGCCCCGATCATGATCATCGGGATCACGAGGAAGAGGATCACCGGCCAGGCGAGCTGACCAAGGTGCTGTTCGTCCTCGGCCGCCGCACCGATCGCGGCGTAGAGCGTGGAGTAGAGGAAGAAGGCGAGCAGGAAGAACCCTACGAGGTAGAGGTAGTTGGTCGTCCCGCCGGCGATCCCGATCTCGAAGTCGAGGAGCGGGCTGAGGACCTGGAGGAAGAGCACGGCCATCCCGATCCAGATCGCGTACTGGAGCAGGCTCGCCCCGGCCTTCCCTGCGATCTTGCCGAGGAGGAGCTCCCGCGGGCTCACCGAGGAGAGCATGATCTCCACCGTCTTCGCGCTCTTCTCCCGCAGCACCGACGAGCCGAGCGCCTGCCCGTAGAGCAGGATCGTCATGTAGAGCAGCATCGTGAACGCGAGCGCGGTGAACATCACGCTCATGATGTCCTGCCCTGCCTCGGTCCCGGCCGCGTCGAGGCGGCGCACGTCCATCCGCGGCGGTCTCGTGAGCGCGCGTACGCGCTCGGCATCGAACCCCGCGTCCGCGAGGCGCTGCGCGACGACCACCTGCCCGATCGTACCCTCCACCATCCCGATCAGCTCGAACCCCGCCCCGCCCCTCGTGACGAAGCGGATCATCTCGTCGCCCGCAGTGTCGCCGCCGGCCTCGGCCCTCGCGAGCCCGGCCGGCAGCACGACGTAGGCGTCGATCACGCCTGCCTGCAGCGCATCGCGCAGATCGTCCTCACGCTGCCCCACCCGTACGATTTCCACCGGTGTGGGCGAAAAGGCCTGCGCGACCGCGTCGTGAAGCGTCGGGCTCCCGGTCAGCGCGATTCGGCTCTCGGCCGCGGCACCTCCGCCGCCCATCGCGAGGAGGGTGGGCAGGATGCTCATCGCGGCGATGAGGAAGGGGCCGATGATCGTGATGATGATGAACGCCTTGTTCGCGGCGGTGAGCCGGAACTCCATGCGGGCGACGCGGAGCATCTTCGCGCTCAGTGCGGGTTCAGCCACGGGAGCCTCCTGGAACGCCTGCCGCGCCGGGGTCGCCCGGCGCGTGCGTGGCCGCGGTGCCGCCGAGCTGGTCGACGAAGATCGTGTGGAGCGAGGGCTGGACGACTTCGAAGCGGCGGACCGAGACGCGGCCGGCGAGCGCGGTGAATACCTCGTCGGATTCATGGCCGTCTGCGAGCTCGATCTCAGCCCAG
>SKQU01000143.1 GCA_007118855.1 Spirochaetaceae bacterium | reverse complement strand
TCGATCCCGACCAGGTCCTTGCGCGAACTGTACTCGTAGTGAAGGGAAAGCCCGTCGGGCCCGGTGACCGAGGCGAGCAGGCCGTCGGCGCGGTACCTGTACGCGGTGCGGCCTCCCGCGCCGTCTTCGACGATCACCGCACGGCCGAGCGCGTCGTTTCCGCGGCGAACGAGAAGCCCTTCGAGGTCGCTCGCCTCGGCGAGAAACCCCGCCTCGTCGTAGCGGTAGGTGATCACGTTCCCGCGTCGGTCCGTATAGGTGGCTGGCGAGCCCGCCGCGGGGCCGGCGGCGACGCGACTGAAGCGGTCGGTCGTGCCGTCGGCGTAGATGATGGTGGCGAGGTTACCGCGCGCATCGTACTCGTACCGCGTGACCGATCCGCGCCGCTCGACGTGGGTGAGAAGCAGATCGTCGGCGCTCCACGCCCAGGCCTCAAAGGTGCCGTCCGGGTGCCGCACGGTGGTGAGGTTACCGCGCCCGTCGTACTCGTAGGCGGTCAGCGCCCCGTCCTGTCTTCTGTGGCCGCGCAGGCGGTCGTCGGGATCGTAGGTGAACGATTCGTGGGCGTCTCCGGGATGGTCGACACGAATCGTACGGTTGCGCTCGTCGTAGTGGTAGGTCCACGTGAGGCCGCTCGGGTTCGTGTAGCGGGTGCGGCCCGGGACGGAGAAGTCGAAGGTCTCGACCGCGCCCTCCTCGTCGATTGTCTCCACGGTGTGCCATCGGCCGCGGATGAGCTCATAGCGGTAGCGGCGCTCGGTGTCGTCCGGCCGGCCGACGGACACGAGCCTGGGCGCTGACGTCTCGCCTTCCCACGAGTAGGTAGTCCGATCACCCGCCGGGTCGGTGACGCTCACGAGCCGACCCGCGCGGTCGTAACCGTACCGCGTGCGGGCCGCGTCCGGGGCGACGAGCGAGACGATCCTCCCGTCCGGGCCGCGATCGACCACGGTGTCCCGGCCGCGGCTGTCCGCGATGCGGACGATTCGCTCTGTCTCCTCGTAGTGGAAGGTGAACCCGTTTCCGTTCCGGTCGACGATTGATCGCAGCTCGCCGAAGACCCCGTAGCGGCGCTCGATTCCGTTCGCCTCCGTCACCACGAAGGAGCCGTCCTGTTCGCGCCGCAGGCGGTCGCGCGTCGGTTCCGCCGCCTCGTATCCCTGGCCGGCCTGGACAAACCGACGCGCTACCCCGTCCGTCCCGACGACCGTCACCGCGCCGGGCCCCACCTCGGCGAGCCCGCGCGGCTGACCGGTCGCGTAGCGGGCGTTCCTCGCGGCACTCGCCTCGCTCTCGGCGGCCTTTGCCTCGAGCTCCGCGAGGAGCGCGCTCATCGCGGAGCGCTTGCCGGCGAGCTCGTGCCTGACGGCGGTCCTGACCTCGTCCGCCACCCGATCGATCGACTCCCGCATCGCCGCGGCATACGCCTCGAGCTCGCCTGCGATCCGGCGTGCGGCTCGCGCCTGCCGGTCCGCCTCCGCCGCCACGAGATCGGCGAGCTCGCCGGTATACTCGATCCGGCCGAGCGCGGCCGCGAGGTCGTGAGCCCGTGCGGCCTCGGCAAGCGCCTCGGCTCGTCGCGCCCGGTAGGGTGCGGTCGCCCGCTCGACCATCGCGGGAAGCGAGTCCTCCACCGCCCGCGTGGCCGCCTCGAGCTCCGCCGCCGCGGCGCGCGCCTGGCCGAGCGCGACGGCCATCCCCGGGGCCTCGCCGAAGAGGATCACGCTGTCGAGCGGGAAGGCCCAGGAGCGGCCCACAGAGCCGTCGACAGTCGAGGAAGAGCGGTAGGTCCGCCGCAGGTCGAGCGTCACCCGGCCGGCGGTGAGCAGGAGGTCGCTCTCCGTGACGAGAAGCTCGCCGGTGGCGACCGAGACCGGGTCGCCGGCAAAGGTGGCGTTCTCCTCCACGGTCTCCTCGTCAACCAGACCGGAGGCCAGCTCCGTCGCGGCGGTGATAGCCTCTTCGACTGAAGAGGCCGCCTCGAGCACCGGCTCGGTTGTCGCTTCCGCCTCCTCGCGCGCCGTCTGCGCGTGGGTGTCTCCCACAGACCAGTCGAAGGCGGTCACCTCCGTGAGCGAGGCGAGCTCGACCGGCGAGTCGTACGCGACCGTCACGGTCCGCACGGTCGTGGTCGGCTCGACCGTCTCGATCACCTCCTCCGGGACCGTCGTGACCGAGGCGTCCGGCTTGCCGCGGGGACTCGTCACGGTGGAGCTCGACTCGGCCACCTGCGTCCGCGCGCCGTCGTTGATCCCGCCGACGGTGATGATCTCGTGTGCCGTCACGATCGTGGTCAGAAACTCGCCGTCGTCGAAGACCATGACGAGGTGCTCGGTTCGAACGAGCTCGTAGCCCGGGACTTCGACCTCTGCGCTCACCGTGATGGTCCCGGCCCCGAGCGCGACACCGATCGCGAACAGGCATGCGGCAATCCAGCCGCGTCGGATCTCCCCCTGCATGGCGCCCCCTTCCAGGAGGTCTTACGGAGGAAATCGCGCCCGCGCTTCAGAAGTCGCGCACTGCGACGGTTTGCACGGCGCCCGTCCTGTAGTACGTTCTGCGCACGATGAGAAGCTCACGCGCACCCCTGCCGGCCGCGATGCTCGCCGCGATGCTCGCCGTCTTCGTCTCCTGCGGTCCCCCGGCACCCTGGGTCGTCGGGTTCGATCCTGCGAATGAGCCGGTGTGGCAGGAGCTGCTCATTGACCGCCCGCTTCCGCAAGGACTCGTGGAAGCCGACGGGCAAACCACGCCGGACGAGCCGGCGTTCCGGATCGTACGCCTCGTCGGTCCTCTGTTCGACTCCGCGGTTGAGCCTGCGCAGGCCGACGGAGTGCCGGCCCGCCGGGTGCTCGACGCCGTCTGGCTCGCGCCGAGGGTTCCGCTGTGGAGCACCATGCAGCCCGCGCCGTCGCGGCGCGGGGCGGGGCCGGTGGCGCGCGGCGCGCAGCGCGG
>SKQU01000383.1 GCA_007118855.1 Spirochaetaceae bacterium | reverse complement strand
GAGACTCCTTTCAGCTCGGCGCGAGGGCGACGATGCGGCCGTACGGGACGACCTACGACGAGGCCGAGCGGTACTACCGGTCGGTCAACTTCCCCATACCGGGGCGCGCCACGCCGGACGACCGTGGCGGGTACCCCGTGCGGACCGGCGACCGCACGATGATGTTCACCCCCGACGAGCTGCGCGGAGCGGAAACTGAAGTGCAGGGGTGGCTTCAGTTCGAGACGGCCGAGTATATCCTGGACACCGAGTTGCGCGACCGGGTGCTCGACCTGATGGCGGGTCAGGGACGGAACAAGGCGTGCGGGTTCGTGGGGCCCTTCGACGCGATCCTGCGGGAGGGCGATGTGCCGGCGATGGCGCGCGCGGTGAACGACCTCTTTGTCGCCGCCGCCTCGCGCGGCGTGCATATGGGCCGGGTTGTGGGGTCCGGCGCGATGGAGGACCCCGCGGATATCGAGGACGGCATGGTAGAGGCGATCGAGCACGGCGCCCGGCTGATCTGCGTGCACCCCCTCACGAGCGACATGACCTACCGCGGGGCTGCCGCGATGGCAGACCCGTTCTTCCGCGCCTGTGCGCGGTGCGGATTCTGAAGCCACATCGAGAAGGAGCGAGTAATGGCATCATTCAATGGACTCGGCACGAACATGGGCAATCTCTGCCGACTCTCGGACGCGCAGAGCCGAAGCATCAGCCCGGAGAACTTCTGCGGCGAGAAGAACGGCGGCGGCCGCGCCACCGAGGGCACCGGCAGCGCCTGTGCGCGCGACCTCGGCGTCGGATGGAAGCTGAGCCCTTCGGTGCGGATAGAGCCCGGAGAGACCTTTACGCTCGCCGACATCGACGGCCCGGGCGCGATCCAGCAGATCTGGATGACCGTGACCGGCCACTGGCGCTACTCGATCCTTCGCGCCTTCTGGGATGGGCAGGAGCAGCCGTCGGTCGAGTCGCCGGTGGGTGACTTCTTCGCCTGCGGCTGGGGAGAGTACGCGCAGGTGAGCTCGCTTGCCGTGTGCGTCAACCCTGGAAGCGCCTTCAACAGCTACTGGGAGATGCCGTTTCGTACGCACGCGAAGCTGACCATCACGAATATCGCCGACGAGGCGATCACGGTCTACTACCAGATCAACTACACGCTCACCGAGGTGCCCGAGGATTGCGCCTACTTCCACGCCCAGTTCCGGCGCGTCAATCCGCTGCCGTACAAGGAAGTCTATACGATACTCGAAGGCGTCGAGGGCGCCGGGCAGTACGTCGGCACCTACATGGCATGGGGTGTGAACAATTCGGGGTGGTGGGGAGAGGGCGAGATCAAGTTCTACATGGACGGCGACGAGTACCCCACGATCTGCGGGACCGGGACCGAGGATTACTTCTGCGGATCCTACAACTTCGAGTCGAAGTCGGCCGACGGCGGGCGGGAGTACCGGGAGTTCACCACTCCCTATGCCGGGATGCCGCAGGTCCTGCGGCCGGACGGCCTCTACCGGTCGCAACAGCGCTTCGGGCTCTACCGCTGGCACATCAGCGACCCGGTCCGGTTCGCCTCCGATCTGCGCGTCACGATCCAGGCGCTCGGCTGGCGAAGCGGCCGGCGCTATCTGCCCATGCAGGACGACATCGCGAGCGTGGCCTACTGGTACCAGGCGCTTCCCACCGCGCGATTCCCGCAGCTTCCCGATCGGGATTACCTCGAGGTGATCTGACGGCTGTTCACGCCTCGAGCTCGAGCAGTTCCTGCAGCTGCCGCCAGTGCGTCTCTTCCCCGGGCGCGCCGTCGTTCGCGACGTCCGGGCCGGGGGTCGAGCGGCCGCGGGTGATGACGCGCAGGCAGAGCTCCCTGAGTTCGCCCACGACGTCCGGATGCTCGGCGTAGATGTTTCGCGTCTCGAAGGGATCGGCCGCAAGGTCGTAGAGCTGCAGGGGATCGTCGTTCTCAGGGCAGTCGCAGGCATTACCGCCGGAACCGGGATGAAGGAGCAGCTTCCACGAGCCGCGCCGGATCGCCCATCTGCCTTGCGAGGAGTGGTGGACGGCGAAGTCGCGGTAATCGGGCGCCGGCTCACCGAGGAGGAGCGGCGTCATGTCGAAGCTGTCCGCGCCGTCGGACGCGCCGTCGGACGCGCCGTCGGTCTGCGGAGCACCCGCGAGCGAGAGGGCGGTCGCATAGAAGTCGGCGAGCTCGACGAATCGGTCGCAGGCGGTGCCCGGCTTGATGCGATCCGGCCAGCTCACGATGGAGGGGATCCGGTGGCCGCCTTCCCAGTTGTCGCGCTTCATCCCGCGGAACTTCCACGCGCTCGCGTGTCCGTAGCGTTCGCGGTAGGGCGCCGTGATCGTCTCCGGCCCGTTGTCGCTCGAGAAGAAGAACGCGGTCGAATCGCGGATGCCGAGCTCCTCGAGTCGCGCGATGAGCGATCCCACCACCGCGTCGATCTGCATGACGAAGTCTCCATAGATGCCGCAGCCGCTTCGTCCAATCCACTCCCGCGTGGGCACCACCGGCGTGTGCGGGCCGGCTACCGGCAGGTAGAGGAAGAAGGGCTCATCCGCGTGGTCGGTGATCCAGGAGAGAGCCCGACGCTCGAACTCCGGCAGGACCTGCTCGTGCGACCAGCCGGGCGCCGCGACCCCGGGGCGCGCGCGAAGCTCAGCCTCGCCTCTGGGGCTGAATCCGGTGGGCAGCTCCGTGACCCGGTTGCCGTCGATGTAGACGTACGGCGACATGTCGAGCGACGCGGAGATGCCGAAGTAGGAGTCGAAGCCGACGTCGGTCGGGCCGTTCCTCACCGGCTTCGTGAAGTCGACGAGGGTATCGAACTCGCTCTCGTTCGGGCTGAGCTCCTGGCGAAACTGCGTGCCTTTGGCCTCCGGTTTGAGCTGCCAGTCCATGCCGACGTGCCACTTGCCGACGCAGGCGGTCGCGTACCCCGCGTCCCGCAGACGCGAGGCGAT
>SKQU01000424.1 GCA_007118855.1 Spirochaetaceae bacterium | reverse complement strand
GTATAGGCTCTGTCTGCGTGATGCCGAGCTGGTTATCCCCGTTTCACGGAGCCTCGTGTATGCCGCGAAGGCGCTCCGTGGCGTTCGGCCGACGCGGTACATGCCGTTTGACCTCGTCATCCGTGTCCTCGGCGCGCTCGAGGAGCGCTCGCGTTCATTGTACGTCCTTGGGGGTACCCCGCGGACCATCCGTATCGTGGAGCAGAATCTCAGGGAGACGTTCCCGGGGATCCGTCTTGTCGGTCGCTACAGCGGTTACTACGGCAAGCAGTTCGAGCCGGACATAATCACCGCGATCCGGAAAGCCGGCCCGGACTTCGTTCTGATAGGCCCCGGGGTTCCCGGCGGTGACAGGTGGGTCTCGCGGCATCGCGGATCGCTCTGTCCCGGGATCTTCCTCGCCGCCCCTGATGTGTTCGACGTCTTCGCCGATCGCCGCCGCAGGGGGTCCCGAAAGGCGTTCCAGCGCGGACTCGACTTCATCCCGGATCTGCTGCGAAGGCCGTGGCGTCTCCTGCGGTTCGTCGCCTACCTGTGGTTTCTCGCGCTCCTGGGGATTTTCAAGCTCTTCCGGCTCTGACCGACGCTCTTCAGTTCTGCAGTCTCAGGTACTCGTACAGTTCCTGAAAGCGCGGCCGCCGCAGACGCTCGACGGATGCGCCGAGAAGCCACCCGGTGGGCCGAATGAGCAGCAGCACTCCCAGCGCATCCGTCGCGAATCCCGGCGCGATGAGCAGAGCCGCGGCCGCGAGAAGGGGAATCAGCCGCCGGAACTCCCTCTTCGGGTACTTCCCGATCTCCACGGACTTTCGCATCGCGTGCAGCTGCCCGCGGTACGAGACCATCACCACGGCGATTGCCGCGAGGCCTGTCGACGCCGCGAGCGCGAGCAGCAGGTAGACCCCCATCTGCCGCGACGCAAGGATCAGGACATAGCCGTCGGCAAGCAACAGTACCGAGGCGAGCAACCCCCTGAAGAGCGCTCGAACCACGACGTCCGGGTCAACGATGCCGTGCAGCGCGTGATGATGAGCCATGCCTCAGCTTACCCGCAGGACCATGCCGTGGCAGCATCTTTCGCGCGATTTTTCTTGACGGAACTCGGCCTACCGGATATCATGATCATCTGGAGTTTTTAGATGGCAAATGTGGTAGTAATTGACGAGGATCTCTCATCGTACCGGGTCATCAAGCAACTCATCGGGAGCCATCATCGTGTGGAGTACGCCGAACAGCCGCAGGGAGCTCTCGATTACGTTCGCGAACGGAGCCCGGACATCGTCTTTCTTCGTGTTGATCGTGGTGACGGCATGGATCTGCTCGCCGACATGAGCCACGGCGGACGGGATGCGTCGGTCGTCGCTCTCGTGGATCATGTCGAGCTGAGCCGCGTCGTCGACGCCGTGCGTCGCGGAGCATGCGATGTGGTCTCACATCCAATAGGAGTTCGCGACCTTCAGCTGGCCGTTACTCGTGCGCTCGCATGGCGGCAGGTTCCCGCTGGAGGAGATACCCCCCAGGTGGCCGAAATACTCGGGATGAGCGCAGCGATGGTGCGGCTGCGCGAAGAGATCAAGCGGGTGGCAGACAACCGCGCGCCGGTGGTCATAGACGGGGAAAGCGGCGTCGGCAAGGAGCTCGTGGCGCGCGCGCTCCACCGTCTCTCGGCCGCAGGGTCCGGTCCGTTCGAGGCCAGAAACTGCGGAGCGCTGCCGGAGACACTCGTCGAGAGCGAGTTGTTCGGGACCGAGCGTGGCGCGTACACGGACGCGGTTCGGCGGGCCGGTGCGTTCGAGCTCGCCGACGGCGGCACGATCTTCCTCGACGAGATCGGTGAGCTCAGTCTCCCGGCTCAGGTGAAGTTGCTTCGCGTCCTTGAGACCGGCGACTACCATCGCGTGGGCGGAGTCGGAGTGCGACGGGCGAATGCCCGCTTCGTCGCCGCGACCAACCGTGACCTGAAACGCCATATGGAGGCCGGCCTGTTCCGGCAGGACCTCTACTACCGGATCAACGTGTTCAGAATCTCGATTCCACCGCTTCGGGAACGTCGTGAGGACATCCCCGGTCTGGTGAGGCACTTCGTGCGAGTGCTGCGCGAAGCAGGAGTCTGCGGCAGGGCCGAGGGTTTTGCGGCGGATGCGCTCGAGCGACTCGTGCAGTACGAGTGGCCGGGGAACGTCCGGGAGCTGCGAAATGTGATCTGGCGTGCGCTTGCTCACGCGCGCGGTCCTCTGATACGCGCGAGCGAGGTATCCTTCGAGTAGACCGTTGCGGAAAGCTCTTCGCTAACGCATCTTCACGGCCAGGACCACGGCGACCTCGCCGTCCTCGAGCGTCTCGGTGCCAATGAACGGTCCGATGACGAGGAGCCTCTGGCTCGTGGTGATTATGTGCGGCTGCGGATCTCTCGGCAGCCGCTCGGGCAGACGATCCACGTACTCGGGTCCCTGTACGAGCACGTAGACGCGGTGCACCTCGATCCGCTCGACTCCTACCCAGTTGCTCGAGACGAGCTCGATGAGCGCCAGGAACGACGCGGGGTCAGGATCGAAGACCTGGGTGGACGCAACGACGCCCTCGAGGATGAAGTAGCGTTCCGTGTCGATCAGATCGTCGCGACCTGACCGTACGTGCTCGGACAACGTTCTGATGGAGCCCTCGAAGTTGATGACGCTTTCGAACGCGACCGGATCTGCCGTCAGCCAGGCATGTGCGGCCACGAGCAGTGCGATTGTCATGAGCTTGCGCATGGGCCCTCCTCGCTCATTCGAGTATACCAGAGTTTGACAAAGGCGTGCCGCTCTCATACTATGTGAGCGGGTAATTATGTAAAAAAAGCCAGCCGCTTGCGGGATCCGAAGGAGAACCATGGCTAATAACGACATTGTTGCAGGGTTCGACGAGGAGAAAGACGACAGCCTGAAGATCAAGCTCCAGCAGATCGACAATGTTGAGGGCGGGCTCGTACT
>SKQU01000075.1 GCA_007118855.1 Spirochaetaceae bacterium | reverse complement strand
GGAGCTCCTCCCACGCGGACTCCCTTCTTCTGCGCCGCTTCGAGCAGGCGCTTCGCCTCGTCGAGCTCGATGCACAGCGGCTTCTCCACGTAGACGTGCTTGCCCGCCTCGACGGCCGCGGCGCACACATCGTAGTGCGCGTTCGGGATGGTGAGGTTGACGACGACGTCGATCTCATCGTCATCAAGCAGCTCCCGCGGGCTGTTGTACACCTTCGCGAGCCCCCACTCCTTCGCGGCGTCGGTCGCGCGTTCGACGATGAGGTCGGCGCACCCGACGAGCTCGACGTACTTAGAGAAGACCGACGTCAGGTTCTTCAGGTAGATCCCGCTGATGTTTCCCACACCGATGATACCGGCTTTCAATGGCTTCATGTTCTCTCCTCGCCCATCTTCCTAGAACATCTTCGCGTCGCTTGCGAACTCGTCCGCGGAGCGGTTTCCGTCGACCGCGATCTGCTTGCCCTCGGCCGCCCAAAGCAGGCCCCGGCGCAGCGTCTCGAGCGCTTCGGGTATGTCGAAGATATCCGCGTGGTGCCCGAGCGAGGTGTAGAACACCCGTCCGTGTCCCCAGCGCTTGGTCCAGATCACCGGCATGTCGACGTGACGGTTCGACGAGTGGTACCAGCTGACCGTCGGGAAGGGGGTGGTGGCGAGCACCTCCACTGCCGGGTCGACGTGCAGGTAGTACTGCTCACTGCGTACCGTGAAGTCCCTGATTCCTTCCACGAGCTCGCTCGAGCTGTTGCGTATGTTGACCACGTACTCAACCCCGTCGCCGCCGGGATGGGCTACCCAGTTGCCCCCGGTGATGAACTGCCACAGGACGCTTTCCCGGAACGCGTCGCACATACCGCCGTGGCAGCCGGCCATGCCCACCCCCGAGGCCACGGCTTCGCTCACCGCCTCGGCCTGCGCGTTCTCTATCTTGCCCATCGTCCAGACCGGTACGATCAGATCGAGCCTCTTCAGCTTCTCGACGTCGGCAAGCGGTTCGAGCGAGTCGGCGATTTCGACCTCGAACCCGTGCTTCTCGAGCAACCCGTGTACGATCTCTCCCACCTGCTTCGGTTCGTGGCCGTCCCAGCCACCCCATACGACCAGCGCGCGCTTCATACGATGTCTCCTTGGAACTGCGGTTGATTGGGCATTGTGTACCGCGCGGGCCGAAGATTCAAGTGCCCGGCATACTCAGCAGACCCGGTCAGGCGGCTTTCCGTGACCCGCAGGCCATCCATGGAGTATAGTTGAGCCAGTGAACGCGTACGAGGAGATCGTCAACCGGTCGAGTGACTATATCACGCTGATCAACCGGGACTACGTCTACGAGATCGCGAACGACGCGTACTGCCGCCAGATTGGCCGCCCCCGCTCCGAGGTGGTCGGGCATACGGTAGGTGAAGTATGGGGTCAGGAGCGGTTCGAGCGGGCGATCAAGCCGAACCTCGACCGCTGTTTCTCCGGCGAGCAGGTCGTCTACATTGACAAGTTTACCTTCGGCGAAATCGAGCGACACATTCACGTCGCCTTCTATCCGTACGGCGACGAGGCACGGGTTACGCACGCGCTCGTCTTCTCCCACGACATCACCCGCCTCAGCCAGGTCGAGGACCGTCTGACCAACTACGAAGTCCGTGACGCGACGACCGGTCTGTTCAACCGGCGCTCGATGGAGCTGATCCTGGAGAAGGAACTCGAGCAGGCGCGCGAGGCTTCAGGCAGCCGCATCCGGGCGCTGCTCTTCGTGAGCGTCGAGAATCTTGGGAAGATCATCGATCTGTACGGACATCAGACCGGTGATCTCCTGCTCGAGAATACGGGGCTGCGCATCATGCGGACGGTCCGGGCAACCGACTACGTGTTCCGGTTCGAGGGCAACGAGCTCACGGTGTTCATCACCTCGATCGGCGACCGCATGGAGCTCGCCGGAATCGCCGCCTCGATCCACCATGAGATCCTGCTGCCCTATCAGCACGGCGAGGCGACGCTGACCGTGGGAGCATGCATCGGGGTGGCGATCTTCCCGCAGGACGGGACGACGCGCGAGGAGCTCGTACGCACCGCGCACATCGCGATGTCGGACGCCAAGCGTCGCCGGCTTCCCTATGTGTTCTACGACTCGGACCTCCATAACGCGGTGCAGGGTCGGCTCACCCTTGGCTCCGAGCTCAGCGGCGCGCTCAAGGGCCGGCAGTTCGAGCTCTACTACCAGCCGATCGTCAGCGCCAAAGGGGTCGTGCTCGGGGCGGAGGCGCTCGTGCGCTGGAGGCATCCGCAGCGAGGTCTGTTGCTTCCGTCGGACATCATTCCCGCCGCGATAGAGACCGGTCTCATGGTGTCGATCGGTCGATGGGTGCTCTTTGCCGCGTGCGAACAGGCGAAGGCGTGGTCGGACAAGCGTGACCTGTTCGTCACCGTGAACATGACCGCCGGAGAGTTTCTCGATTCCCATATGGTCGAGAGCGTCCGGCGGGCGATCGAGCGCGCCCAGATACGCCCGGGACAGATCAAGCTCGAGATCACCGAGAGCGAATCGATGGCCGACCCGGCGGAGGCGATCAGCCGGATCAGGACGCTGCAGAAGATGGGGGTCGATGTGCTCATCGACGACTTCGGTACCGGACAGTCGTCACTCTCCTACCTGCGAAACCTGCCGGCGCGGATTCTCAAGGTCGACCAGTCGTTCGCCGCGGACCTCGGCGACTCCGAGACCGGACACGCCTTCCTTGGGCACGTGATCGCGGCGATGAAGAGCCTCTCGAAGATCGTCGTGCTCGAGGGAATCTCCACCGCGGCCGAGGCGCGCGAGGCGGTCAGGCTGCGGTTCGACCTGCTGCAGGGCTCCTACTTCGGCAGCGCGATGCCGGCAGAGCGCTTCGAGGATGTCATCAACCGGACGCCGGTCGGCCGCCCTTCCGGATGAAGGCGCCGGACCGGAACTCGCTGAACGCTTCGTCGAGCTCGCTCTGCGTGTTCATCACGATCGGGCCGTACCAGGCGACCGGTTCGCGGATCGGCCGGCCGGACACGAGGAGGAACCTGACCCCCTCGTCGCCCGCCGTGACCCGCAGCTCATCACCGGAGTCGAAGATCACGAGCGAG
This sequence comes from Spirochaetaceae bacterium, assembly GCA_007118855.1. GTDB lineage: Bacteria > Spirochaetota > Spirochaetia > DSM-27196 > SLST01 > SLST01. The sequence continues at coordinate 8,092 of SKQU01000075.1, read as the reverse complement.
CGATTGTCGACCGCAACCGGCTTCAGCATGATCCGGTCGTCTTGGGTTTCATAGGGCACCGGCTGGGGAGCGGAAGCTCCGCGAAAGTCGGCCGAGCCCTCGAACACGTAGGCGAACGCCCGGGCCTCGATGTCCATGCGGAAGCTCTTCGTTCGTCCCGGCGGCACGCTGATGTCGAGGTACCGGGGCGCGGCGGCAATGCCGTCCACCGGTCCCTGGATTCCGCCGTACTCGCCGCACAACACCCGTATGACCGTCCCGTCGTCCTCTGATCGCAGGGCGACCTCGGTCGCGGGAACGTCCTGGTAGCGGGGATCGGTCATCTTCAGGCTGCTCGGCAGATTCGCCCAGAGCTGGAAGCCGTGCATGCGGCCCTGATCGTCGCCCTTCGGCATTTCCTGGTGGATGATGCCGCTGCCGGCGGTCATCCACTGGATCGAACCGGCCCCCAGTTGGCCGCTGTTTCCAAGGCTGTCGCCGTGCTCCACAGTGCCGGCGAGGACGTAGGTGACGGTCTCTATCCCGCGGTGCGGGTGCCAGGGGAAGCCCGCGATGTAGTCTTCTTCGCGGTCGCCCCGGAAGTCATCGAACAGGAGGAAGGGATCGGTGAGCTCCGTGTCACCGAAACCGAAGGCACGATGCAGATTCACTCCGGCGCCCTCGCGGGTGGGTGTTGCCCTCCTGGTTGTGCGAACAGGACTCAAAGACATAGTTTACTCCTGAACAATATAATACTAGTAATAAATGCCGGGTCAAGTGAGGCCACGGGCGGCCGGCCACGGGCGACCGGCCACGGGCGACCGGCTACGCGCGACCGGCAGGGATCGCTACGCCATGGGCGAGTCGGCTCCGTTCCTGTCCGCCTCCCTGCTCTCGCCGGTACTGAGGTAGTAGAGCGCGACGAGCAGTTCGAGTCTGATGTTGGGCGGGTTCGCAGACTCCGTCTCGAGCTCGACCGTCCGGTTCAGAAACCAGTACCAGAGCCCGCGGCGTGGGTTCACCGCGTAGATCCTCTGCATCAGCCGTTCCCGGTCTGCGGTTCGCCCGGAGTCCCCGGAGTCGTAGCGCCCGGCGAGGGCGAGCTCGGCCTCATCGCGCAGCAGACGCATCGCCTGCCGTGGTTCTCCGGCGACCACCTCCTGCGAGAGTTCTCTGCTGAGCGGAGTGCCGAGGACGGGCCGCGACGCACGGATTGCCGTCTGCGTGAGCTTGCGCTGTCTGGTCTGTTGCTGCTCTTCGCTGCCGGTCACGTAGCGGTAGAACTCGCCCGGCCGTCCGAGCAGGTTGGCGAGCGCGATGGCAAGTTGCGTCCGCAGCACCGGATTCTGGGTACGATGCAATCTGGGTACGATCTCCCAAGCCGCCTCGAACGCTCCGTGAAGCGACAGCGCAGACGCGCCGCTTGCGGCGACCTGTTCCGACGCTTCGTCGCGCAGCAGCTCGGAGAGGAAGGAAATCGACATGCCGCCCCCAATCTCCCCGATGGCCGTCGCGCATGCCTGGCGCAGCTCGTTGGAGGCGCCGTTCATCGCGTCCACGAGATGGGGAATCGCCTGTTGCGAGCCGATGCGTCCGAGCGCTCGAGCGGCCTCCGCCCGCGAGGTGGCGGTGGGGTCACACAGGAGACCGATGAGCGCCTCGATCGCTTCGTGCGACCGCAGCCGTCCGAGGGCGCGGATGGCCTCGTCGCGCACATCGGGATCCGGATCGTGGATCCGCTCGAGCACCTGCTCGGCCGCAAGGTCGTCGCTGGCCGAGTCGATCGCGCGCAAGGTCCGTACCACGCGCTCGGAGCTCTCGGTGCGGGCGAGCACCCCGATGTTCATGAGTGTTCGGAAGATCCCCGGCGTCGCGACGCGCGAGAAGACGTAGCTCACCGGCTTCGTCGGCCCCTCATCCACACGGGAGAGCACCAACAGGCTGATACCCACGAGGATGAGCGAGATCAGGACGACCCCATGAAACCCCTCGATCGCAAGGAAACCCAGAGACACCCGGTGCGTCGCGAAGAAGTCGTCGAGCACGCCGCCGACGAGCGATCCGCCGGCGGACACCGTTCCAATGATAGCCCAGTACCAGGCGATCGACGTCAGGCGGTCCTCTTCTGCCGTGAGGTTGAGCATCAGCTGGTTTATCCCGTCCCAGAACGCCGGGGCGAGCACGCCGCCGAGCATCGCGATGACGGGCAGGACCACTACGTAGTTCGTCGGACTGAGGACGAGGTATCCGAACCAGCTGACCGTGAACAGGAGCCCGATCATCACGACCGGCTTGCGGCCGAAGCGGTCCATCACGGTTCCCCACCCCGACGAGACGGCGATCCAGGTCATCTGGGAGATCACGAACATGATCCCGAGCCAGGTATTGGGCGCGCCTATGGTGCCGGGATCCGTGATGTACGGCGCGAAGAAGGGCGCCGAGACGTTGATCGAAAACAGGACGAGGCCGGTGGTCAGCGCGAATCGCAGAAAGTTGCGGTCACGCAGCGGCGCGAAGAAGGCGTCCGCGGTCGATTTCGTCGACGCCGGAGCCGAAGCGACCGGTTCCGGCATGAGGATGTGCAGGAGGATGTCGGCGATCCCTCCGAGCCCGCCAACGAGGAAGACGACTGCGTAGACGACGAACCGGTTGTCTCCGACGGCTGTGTCCAGGACGACCGTCGTGGTGAAGAAGGCGATGATGTTCACCACCTGCGCGACGGCGGAGCGCCGGCCGAAGAAGCGTGCCCGGACCCGGATGGGAACGAGGTCGGCCATCCAGCTCCACCAGCCCGACGAGCTCAGATTCGTGATGATCCAGCTCGCGACCATCGCGACCATGATGATGGTGATGCCCCGTTCCTTGCTGCCCCCCTGCGAAACCCAGTACGCAACCGCGGCGAGCACCGGCCCGTTGAAGCGGTGGATGACGCTCGTGATGATCCAGAAGGTCTTCCGGCGCGGGATCCCGCGGTAGATGAGGATCGCCGGCAGCTGCATGATCGACGCCAATGAGAGCATACCGACGAGCAAACCAAGCTGGGCTGAGGTCGCGCCGAGATTGTTGCGCATGAAAACGTTGAAGATCGCCTGCGGCGCGCAGACGATCAGCCAGAGGGTTCCGGTCGCGCCGCTCGCGATGCTGAGGTTCATTGAGCGCCTGAGTTGCCGGGCCGGAGTCTCCATCGTCCTGATCCTCTCAGAGCGGCAGACGCACCGTGAAGCACGAGCCCTGGCCCGGTTCGCTCACCGCGGCGATCGTCCCGCCGTGCGCTTCCACGAGATGCTTCGCGATGGTCAGGCCGAGCCCGGACCCCCCGGTCTCTCTGGACCGGGACGGATCCACCCGGTAGAAGCGTTCGAAGACGTGAGGCAGCTCCTCGGCAGGAATGCCCGCGCCCTCGTCGTGGACGGCGAGCTCAGCCGTACCGTTGGCTTCGCGGACGCTTACGGTGACCGCGCCGCCGCGAGGAGAGTGCTTCACGGCGTTTGCCAACAGTATCGTTACCACCTGTGTGATTCTCACCGGGTCGGCGTTGACCATGACCGGATCATCGCCTGATTTCCGGTCGAGCTGCAACTGGCTGTGGGACGCCGCAGGCATCGACGCTCGCAGAGCCTCGTCCACGACGTCTCGCAGGTCGGTCTCCCGCCGGTCGAGCCGCAGCGCTTCGGACTCCGCGATCGCAAGCTCCTGCAGGTCGTCCACGATCCGCACGAGCAGCGCAACTTCAGACTCGATGATCGCCGTCGACGCCTCGTCGGTCACGATTCCGTCACGCTTCGCCTCGAGGTAGCCGCGGATGTTGGTGAGCGGCGTGCGAAGCTCGTGCGCGATGTCCGCGACCATGTTCCGCCGCAGTCGCACGGCGGTCTCAAGGTCCACCATCATGGTGTTCAGCGTCTGCGCGAGCGTCGCGAGCTCGGCGTCGCGGGGTATCTTCGCTCGCGTGCGGAAGTCACCCCGCCCCGCATTCCCGGCGACGGACACGAGCTCTCTGATCGGCCTTGAGAGGGGGCGGGACACGAGAATCGAGGCGAGGAGAGCCAGGATGATCGCGACACCGCTGCCCAGCAGGAGCGCGCTCCGGATCGACCGGACCATTCTGCTGCGGAACCGCTGCAGGATAGTTATCTCGCGGCCTACGTAGAGCCGGCCCACCGGTTCGTCATCCTCACGGTACCCGAGATCCCGGCTCGGCCAGCTGCGGTCCAGCGGCGCCTCGCTCGGGTCGGTGCGCGTGTCGGCGACCACGGTTCCCGCCGCGTCGGTCACGACGAGCCTGCGCCCCGAAAGCGCGCTCATCTCGTCAAGGTAGGGCTGAACGCCCTCCCAGCTGTCTTCGAGCTCGTAGTACCCGGTCAGCCAGTGGGAGATTCTCGTTATCTCTAGCTCCCCCGCGAGCCGGTCGTACTGTTCGATTTCTTCGGTCACCGCGCGGAGCACGATCGCGAACTCCGTGCCGACGGCGATGAGGATGACGAGGAGAAAGGCCCTGAAGAACCTGCGCTGGATAGATCTCACGTGACGAGCTCCGGGTTGAACCTGTAGCCTACGCCGAACACCGTCTGGATGTAGAGCGGCGTGCCGCCGGCCGGTTCCAATTTGCGTCTGAGATTCTTGACGTGCACGTCGACGCTGCGCTCGAGTCCGTCGTAGTCCGGGCCGAAGGCGAGGTCGATCAGCATCGCACGGGTGTAGCAGCGTCCCGGTTCGTTGATGAGGGTGCACAGGAGCCGGTATTCGGCCGGAGTCAGATCGACCTTCCTGTTCGATACCCTCACCGCGCGAGTCGTGAAGTTGATCGTGAGATCGCCGAATGAGCGTTCAGTCGGACCGCTCGGATGCTCCACCGACGGAACCCGACGCAGGACTGCGCGGACGCGAGCGGCAAGCTCGCCGGGGCTGAACGGCTTGGTCACGTAGTCGTCGCCGCCCAGGTCGAGCCCGTGGAGCTTGTCCCGTTCGGTGGACCTCGCGGTCAGGAAGATGATGGGCGTGGTGGTCTGCAGCCGCAGCTTTCGGCAGAGCTCGATGCCGTCGAGACCCGGGAGCATGATGTCGAGGATGATGAGATCCGGAGACTCGCTACGGGCCGTCTCGAGCCCCTCTCGTCCGTCGTGCCTCACGAGCACCCGGTACCCGTCGCGTTTGAGGTAGAGCTCGATGAGGTGGGCCGTGGGTCGATCGTCTTCGACGACGAGCACCGTCGCGGCACCGGATGGGGTTCCCATGAGCGTCAGTGTAGCGAAACCCGGCCGAAACGCAAGAATCTCCGCCGACTTCACCACTTCTTCACACCCTTGTCGTAGTCTCGGAGTAGAACTGGAGGACACCATGAGAAAGTATCGGAACGTGGTAGTCATTGGTATCGTAGTCCTGGCGGCCCTGCTTCTCGCGGCGTGCGGCGGGTCGAATGCGCGCCCGGCCGCGCAGGAGCGGTTGCGGATCGAGCTGACCTCTCCGACCATTCGGGGCGCGGTCACCGAGGCCGAGACGACCATTACCGGAGTCGTGTCGCAGGCGAACGCTCGCGTGACCGTCAACGACACGGCAGTCACCCTTGGTTCGGACGGTGCGTTCACCTCCACCGTTCCGCTCGTCTACGGCAGCAATCGCATCGTGATTCGCGCGGAGGCCGAAGGAATGACCGCGGCGTCGCGCACGCTCACCGTCACGAGGAACCTCACGCTGACCATCGATTCTCCAACCGATGGATCCTCGGTCTCGCAGAACCGCGTCGCCGTCAGCGGACGAGTCTCGGACACGGAGGCGAAGGTCACCGTCGTGGGCATCCCCGTCGCCGTGCAGGCGGACGGAACTTTCTCGCACGACCTGACGCTTCACTATCCGTCGACGATCGTCGCGATCTCCGCCGCGGTGGGGGACATCACGCCGATTCAGCAGCAGCTGACCGTCGCCTACACCGGCGCCCGGTAAGAGCGCTCCCCGCAGGCGCACGGCGCAGAAGAAAAGGCCCCGGGAAACCGGGGCCTTTTTCACGTGCTGGCAGCTGGTGCGCTTGCGGCCGCGCGCCTGCGGCCGCGCGCCGCTACTCTTCCTGTTCGAGTTTCTTCAGATCCTCGAACCGGCGTTTGTTGTCCTCGATCGCAAGCTCGCGCAGGCGCTGGGCCTCCTCCGGCTTTGAGAGCTCGAGTGCCCGGTAGCGGATCTCCGCCTGTGTGTACTCCTTGAAGTCCGTCGTGGGTTCTTCGCTCTCCCAGACGAAGGGGTTCTTGCCCGCCGCCCGCAGGTCCGGGTTGTACCGGTAGATGGGCCAGTAACCGCTCGAGGCGGCGGCCTCACTCTGCTTGGGCCCGAACTTCAGGTCGTATCCGTGTGCGATACAGGGCGAGTAGGCGATGATGATCGACGGTCCGTTGTAGCGCTCGGCCTCCACGATCGCCTGGAGCACCTGATCGCGGTTGGCACCCATGTTGACGCACGCGACGAACGCGTTGCCGTAGGTCGTCATCATCAGGCCCAGGTTCTTCTTGCCGAGCTTCTTGCCGCTCGCGGCGAACTTGGCGATTGCACCGCGGGGGGTCGACTTGGACGCCTGGCCGCCGGTGTTGGAGTAGACCTCCGTGTCGAGCACGAGCACGTTGATGTTCTTGTCCGAGGCCATCACGTGATCAAGGCCCCCGTAACCGATGTCGTAGGCCCATCCGTCACCCCCGAAGCACCAGACGCTCTTGTCGACGAAGTAGTCGCTGAGCTCCCGGATCTTCGCGACGACCCTCTTCGCCTCACCCTTTGCCGCGCCGGCGGCCTTGTCAAGCAGACTGCGGATGATATCCGCGTTCTCCTTGGCGTTCGCGCCCACGTCGTCCCAGTTGTCGAGACACCAGCGCAGCGGCTTCGCGAGCTCGGGCTCGGTACCGATCTCGAGCAGTTTCGCCACGTTTGCCTTCAACTGGTTGCGGTTCGCGTCCACGGCGAGCCGCATGCCGAACCCGTACTCGGCGTTGTCCTCGAAGAGGCTGTTCGCCCAGGTGGGACCTCGGCCCTTCTCGTCGGCGGCATACGGGGTGGTGGGGAATGTGCCGCCGTAGATCGACGAGCACCCGGTGGCGTTCGCGATCATCATCCGGTCGCCATAGAGCTGAGTGACCATGTAGACGTAGCCCACTTCACCGCAGCCGGTGCAGCTTCCCGGGTACTCGAAGTAGGGGGTCTCGAACTGCACGTCGAGATCCTTGATCAGATCGCTCTTCTGCATCCACTTCACCGGGATCGCGCCGCGCTTGCCGCGCCGCTCCAGGCGCTTCGTCCCCACGGGAACCGACCCGTTGACGCTCATCATGCTGACCGGCACGGTGTCTCCTTTGAGGCGGAGCACCGGGTCGACGACCTTCTTGACCCACTCGTCGGCATCCTCGGGAACCACCGGGCTCACCTCCGCGCCGCCGACGGGCTCGGAGGGCACCGGTACTTCCCTGATCGCCTCGGCCGCCGCGTCGATCGCCTTCCAGTTCATCTCGACGATCTCCCGGCCCTTCGACTTGAACTGCTTCTCCACCGCGCCCTTGATCAGCTCGATCGCCTCGTCGGCCGGCAGCACGCCGGAGAGCTTGAAGAAGGCCGTCTGCATGACGGTGTTGATCCGTCCGCCGAGCCCGACGTCCTTCGCGATGCTCGATGCGTCGATCGTGTAGACCTTCACCTTCTTCTCGATGATGGTCTTCTGCATCTCCTCCGTGAACTTCGCGAAGACCTTGTCCGGGTCGACCCCGATGTTGATCAGGAAGGTGCCGCCTTCGGTGATGCCGTCGAGGATGTCGAACTGACCGATGTACTGGTGCCGGTGCAGCGCGATGAAGTCGGCCTTGGTCAGCAGGTACGGGCTCTGGATCGGCTGCTTGCCGAACCGCAGGTGGCTGACCGTCCAGCCGCCCGACTTGTTCGAGTCGTACTGGAAGTAGCCCTGCGCGTAGAGGTCGGTGTCGTCGCCGATGATCTTGATGCTGTTCTTGTTCGCGCTCACCGTACCGTCCGAGCCGTATCCCCAGAACTTGCAACGGGTTACGCCCTCGGGCTCGGTGTCGAGGTGCTCGCCCAACGGCAGCGACTTGTGCGTCACGTCGTCGGTGATGCCGACGGTGAAGTCGTG
>SKQU01000147.1 GCA_007118855.1 Spirochaetaceae bacterium | reverse complement strand
GGGGTCTACGCGCTCCTGTTCGGCGTGTCGCTCGTCGTGTTTGGTCTGCAGATGCGACGCGGCCGGCCCTCATAGCACGATCAGCGCGACGAACAGCGGCCCGAAGATCACGGCCACTTTCCCCACGAGCTTGATCAGGATGTTGAGCGACGGGCCGGCCGTATCCTTGAACGGGTCGCCGATCGTGTCGCCAATAACCGAGGCCTTGTGCGCCTCGCCGCCCTTTCCTCCGTGCGCGCCGGCTTCTATGTACTTCTTCGCGTTGTCCCAGGCGCCGCCTGCGTTTGCCATCATGACGGCGAGCAGGAATCCCGTCACGAGCGCTCCAACGAGCAGGCCCGTGACCGCCTGCGGCCCAAGGGTGAACCCGACCACCACCGGAGCGACGATGACGATGAGGCCCGGAAGCACCATGGCGCGCAGGCCCCGCTTCGTCGCGATGTCCACGCACCTGACGTAGTCCGGTTTGACCTCGCCCTCGAGCAGCCCTGAGACCTCCTGGAACTGGCGTCGGACCTCACCTACAACGTCAAAGGCGCCGGCCGCGACGCCGCCAATCGCGAGCGCGCTGAAGACGAAGGGCAGCATGCCCCCAACGAGCACCCCTGCGATCACGCCCACGTCAAGGAGATCCGCGCTTTGGATCCCCGTAACCTCGAAGTAGGTGGCAATCCAGGCCATGGCGGCAAGCCCGCCGGACGCGACGGCGAACCCCTTGCCCAGCGCCGCGGTCGTATTACCCACCGCATCGAGCGCCTCGCACCGCTCGCGAACCTCATCCCCCATCTCCGTCATCTCCGCGATCCCCGCGGCGTTGTCTGCGATGGGGCCAAAGCAGTCCATGGAGAGCACCATGCCCAGGTTGATGAGCATACCCATCGCCGCGACGGCGATCCCGAAGAGTCCCGCGAAGGCGTACGACACGACGGTGGCGAGCATCACCAGGAGTACCGGTATGCCTGCGCTCATCATCCCGTTCCCGAATCCTTCCATGATATTGAGCGCCGTGCCGTTCTCCGAGGCCCGGGCGATCGCCTGGGCGGGGCGATGATCCGCGGAGGTGTAGTACTGGGTTGCTACCGAGATCAGGTAGCCTGCCACAAGCCCCGTGACGAGCGCCCAGAACACGGCCAGGTCGTTGATCGTCAGACGGATGATCGCGAAGCTCGATGCGATCATCAATACGTTGCTGACATGGACGCCCGCGTTCATCGTCTTCCGTGCGCCCTCGACTTCCTTCTCGAAGTCGTCCGCCACAGGCTTCGGGCGTACCATCAGCGCGCCGACTATGGAGACGATGACGCCCGCACCCGCGAGCATCAGGGGGACCGTGATACCGTGATCCTGTCCCAGCACAGCTACGCCAAGCACCATGGCCGCCGCGACCGCCGAGACGTAGGACTCGTACAAGTCGGACCCCATGCCGGCGATGTCCCCCACGTTGTCGCCCACGTTGTCGGCGACGACCGCCGGATTGCGCGGGTCGTCCTCCGGAATGCTCTGTTCGACCTTGCCTACCAGGTCCGCCCCCACGTCCGCGCTCTTGGTGTAGATGCCGCCGCCAACCCGCAGAAAGAGCGCGACCGACGAGGCGCCAAAGGCATAGCTCAGGGTCAGGTAGGGGTCGCCGAACAGGAGGATGGTCGCCGTGACACCAAGGAGGCCCAGACTGACGACGGAGAATCCCATGACCGCTCCGGCCGAGAAGGCGATCTTCAGGCCCGCGTGCCATGACCGGCTGGTGGCGTTCGCCGTGCGTGCGTTTGCTCTGGTGGCCGACGCCATGCCGATGTACCCGGCAAGGGCCGACGTGAGCGTACCAAAGACGTAGATCACAGCGGTAAGTGGGCGAGGCTCGATGAACACCGCGAGCACCACGAACATCGCCACGGTGAAGATGGCGAGCACCCGGTACTCCCGCACCAGAAAGGCTCTCGCCCCCGAACGGATAGCGTCGGCGATCTCGACGATCTTCGGCTCGCCTTCGTCCTCACCGGCGATCCTTCGCAGGAGGAATCCAACAAAGATCAGCCCCAGAACCCCGGACAGCAGAATGCCCGCGCGAATGTATAATGCGTCCATTATTCTTCCCCCTCTCCATCGTACGAGACGCTCCCCGCCGTGGGGATAGCCCGTTCGGACTATTCAGTGGCAACTCGCGCTTCAGTAGGGTGAGATGGAGAACACTATGGAACAGACGACACAGACGACACTCCAGGTGGCCGGGGCTCAGGCCCGCGACGTGGGGAAGGGCACCGCGCGCATTCCGGCGGAGCTCTTCGGTGAGCTCGGCATTCAGGAGGGCGGGATCATCGAGATCACCGGCAAGCGTACGACCGCGGCGGTCGCGCTTCGGCCGTACCAGGAGGATGCCGCGATACGGGTGATCCGGCTCGACGGTCTCGAGCGCGCGAATGCCAATGCCGGGATCGGCGACACCGTGACCGTTGCGAAGGCCGAGGTTGCTCCCGCGCGCAAAGTCGTCATCGCGCCTGCCCAGCCGAACGTCCAGCTCGCCGGAAACGGCCAGTCGCTTGCCCGCACGATCCTTCACCGGCCGCTGGTCTCCGGCGACGTGATATCAACGTCGGTCTATCGTCGAGGGGCCGACGGGCAACCGCCCATGGACATGCCCGACGCGATGTTCCGCCAGCTCTTCGGTCAGCAGAGCTTCGGCCTCGCGGAGATGCGGCTGCTCGTCGTGAGCACTTCGCCAAAGGCGATCGTCCAGGTGACCAACGAGACGCAGATCGAGCTGCGGCCGCGCTACCAGGAGCCGGAGGAGTCGCGCAAGATCGACGTGACCTACGACGACGTGGGCGGCATCGGCACCGCGATCGAGCAGGTGCGCGAGATGATCGAGCTGCCGCTGAAGCATCCGGAGCTCTTCCAGCGGCTCGGGATCGATCCGCCCAAGGGAGTCCTCCTTCAGGGCCCCCCGGGGACCGGAAAGACGCTGCTCGCGCGCGCGGTTGCCAACGAGTCGGACGCGAGCTT
>SKQU01000114.1 GCA_007118855.1 Spirochaetaceae bacterium | reverse complement strand
GATATCGTGGACCGCGTTGACGAGCCCGCGGCGAATCGCGGTGTGAAGCCGACGATAGCAGGTCAGATTCGCGCTGAGACGGGCGGGCGCGTCCTGCGGAGAGAGCACGGCGGCTCCCGCGCCGGCAGGCCCCACGAGCAGCACGCGGTCGCCGGGCGCCTTGAAGTCGGTGGTCATCGCGCGCCTCGCGTCGGGCACGATCCCTGTCAGGCTCACGAGCAGCGTCGGCCTGATGGAGACCTTTCGTCCGCCGATGCTCGCGTCGTTCTTCATGGAGTCCTTGCCGGAGATCAGGGGCAGGCGGTAGGCGATGCAGGCGTCTGCGAGCCCGCGGCAGGCGCGGACGAGCTGCGCCATCTTGAACGGTCCGTCCGGGGTGGTCTCCGACAGGACCGGGTCCGGCCAACAGAAGTTGTCGAGCGCGGCCATCCGGTCCGGGTCGCCGCCGAGCGCGACGTGCGCCCTGACCGCCTCGTCTACGGCGGCCGCGGCCATGTCGTACGTGTCCACGTCTCCCCGGCGCGGGCAGATCCCGTGGGTCACGGTGATGCCGCGGGTGCTGTCGAACCGCGGCATGAGGACCGCGCCGTCCGAAGGGGCGTCGGCATGGACACCGCAGTGGGGCTTGATCACGCTTGCGCCCTGCACCTCGTGATCGTACTGCCGCACGAGGTGCTCCTTGCTCCCGATGTTCGGGTCCGAAAGGAGCGAGAGCAGGCGGGCGTGGGCGTCCGGTCCGTGCGGGACCGGTCCGTGCGGGACTGGTCCGTGCGGGACTGGTCCGTGCGTTCCGGGCCAGCTCGCCGGGATCACCATCTGCGGCAGACCGTCGTGGAGGAAATCGAGCGAGAGCGAGGCGACGAGCTCGCCGCGGTGGGTGACCTCGAAGCGCCCGGTGGCGGTGAACTCGCCCACGACCGCCGCGCTCACCCCGCGCCGCTTCGCGAGGGCGAGCAGCCGGTCGAGCTCTTGCGGCGCGACCGCGAGGCTCATCCGTTCCTGGCTCTCGCTGACGAGGATCTCCCATGCGGCGAGCCCCTCGTACTTCAGGGGGCACCCGTCGAGGTCGATGCGCACCCCGCCGGAGTCACGCGCCATCTCGCCGATCGAGCTCGAGAGCCCTCCGGCGCCGTTGTCGGTGATCCCCTTGTAGAGCCCAAGGTCGCGCGCCTCGAGCAGGAAGTCGGCGAGCTTCTTCTGTGTGATGGGCTCGCCGATCTGCACGGCCGAGGTGGGCGAGCTCTCATCGAGCGCGAGCGAGCTGAAGGTGGCGCCGTGGATCCCGTCCTTGCCCACGAGCCCTCCGGCCATCACGGCGACGTCGCCCGGCTCGATATGCTTCACCCAGGCGTCCTCACCGGCGATCCGGGCCGGCAGCACCCCGCCGGTCCCGCAGAAGACGAGCGGCTTGCCGGTGTAACTCTCGTCGAAGAGGAAGGCCCCGGCGGCGACCGGTATGCCGCTCTGGTTCCCGCCGTCGACAATTCCCTGGTGGACCCCCTGCATCACGACCCGCGGATGCAGCAGACCCTGCGGCACGGATTCCGCCGGGGTATCCGGGTAGCCGAAGCAGAGCACGTCCGTGTTGAAGATGGGACGCGCGCCCTTCCCGGTGCCCATGATGTCGCGGTTCACGCCCACGATCCCCGTGATGGCTCCGCCGTAGGGATCGAGAGCCGACGGGCTGTTGTGCGTCTCCGCCTTGAAGCACAGCAGCGTCTCGTCGTCGAACTGCACGACCCCGGCGTTATCGTCAAAGACGCTCTTCACGAAATCCGGGTCCGCTACGGCCTCGGTCGTCGCTCTGATGAAGGTCGCGAACAGGCCGTCGATCACCTGCGTCTCGCCGCCCGCCTCGCGGTACTCGACCCGGGCCGCGAAGATCTTGTGCTTGCAGTGCTCGCTCCACGTCTGGGCGAGCGTCTCAAGCTCGACGTCGGTAGCCTGTGGATCGAGTCCGGGACCTGCTCCGCGGAGCCCAGGTCCGCGCTCCTCGCGCGCTGCTCTCACGGCGGGATCCGCGTAGTAGTCGCGGATGGCCTGCATCTCCGGCAGCGTCAGCGCGAGGAGCCTGCGGCGGCTGAGCTCCTCGAGCTCGGCGTCCGACATTGAGGCGACATCCACGCGCTCGACGGCGGGAGCCCGGGCCGCGGCGACGGTGGCATAGCAGGAAGGCGGGCGCCGTCCCTCGCGCCACTCGGCGCGGGTGATGAGCAGCGCGTGCTCGATCAGCGGGTTGAACAGCTCGCCCGCGAGGAGCTGCGGATCGACGTCGGTTTCAAGAAAGAACTGGCGGGCGGTCTGCACCACGGCGTTCGCGGGCAGGCCACCGAGCTCGCTGCCGAGCGCGTCCCGGATACTCGAGGCCACCGGATCCGCGACCCCCGGACGATAGCCGACCTCTATCAGCACGTCCCACCGCCGGGCGCGCTCGAAGGGGTCGCAGTCGCCGTCGACGAAGGCCTCCTCGACGACCGGATCGCAGAGAAGGCCGGTCGCGCGCGGCTCATCAAGGGCCGGGACGCCGGACACCAGATAGACGTCGGCAACGGTGCAGCCGTGCACCGTGTGTCCGGCTGTGTTGAGGCGCGCGACGACGGCTCGGGCGCGACCATCCTTAATCGTGGGGAACGGAACGACTTGCACTCGCATCGCGGTCAGCATATCGAGGTGGGCGGACGAATGCTACCGGGCGCCGGGCCGGCGCAGGCGTGTCGCGGTCCTCCGCGATTCACGATGGTGCGGTGTGGATGTATCGCCGCACTTCTGCTACATTGGAGGTATGAGAGGAGGGCCGGCCCGAACCGGCCGGAACGGTAGTCGCAGGACAATGGTATCAAAGGTGGATTTCGTTGGCGTACTTCGATCCCGGAAGCGTTATCTGGAACCTGGAAAGCACGAACAAGCTGGATGCGATCAGAGAGATCATCCGCAATGCGCGCGTCTTTGAAGAGCATGAGAGACTCGAGACCGAAGAGTTCACCCGGATCGTCATCGCGCGCGAGAGACTTCAGTCGACCGGCTTCGGGCACGGCGTGGCGGTCGCACACGGCAGGACCGACCAGGTCGACGAGCCGGTGATCGCGCTCGGCATCTCGCAGGAGGGAATCGACTACGACTCGTACGACGGCCGACCGGTTCACCTGCTTTTCATCATCGCCAATCATCCGGAGCGTCAGATGGACTACCTGCAGCTCCTCTCAACGCTCGTGCTGATGGTCCGCGACGAGCTCTTTCGCCGCGAGTTGCTCGACTGCACTGACGCGAGCGCCGCCGAGCAGAGACTGTGTGGCGTCTTCTCGAAACTGATCGAACGTCAGAGGCTGCGCGCCGTCAAGCGCACCGCGTAGGCGGCGATCAGCGCGACGGCGCCGAGGCGGCCTGTCTGCCCGTCACGCCGCTGCCCGTCACGCCGTTGCCCGTCACGCCGTTGCCCGCGTCGGTGAGTTCCTCGATCCCGAGCGTCCGGAAGTAGTCTGCCAGCGTCTCGGCCCGCCTGATGAGATCGACCGAACCGTCGTCATGCAGCAGGAGCTCGGCGCTTCGCAGCTTTCCATTGTAGTTGAACCCCATCGAGTGGCCGTGGGCGCCGGTATCGTGGATCACGAGGTAGTCGCCCACCTCGACGCGCGGAAGCCGGCGGTCGATCGCGAACTTGTCGTTGTTCTCGCACAGGCTTCCCGTGACGTCGCAGGTCTCCACGGCCGGAGCCTCTTCCTTGCCGAGCACGGTGATGTGGTGGTAGGCGCCGTACATGCCCGGCCGCATGAGATTCGCCATCGACGAGTCGAGTCCCACGTACCGTTTGTACGTGTCTTTGAGGTGTCGCACCCGGGAAACGAGATAGCCGTGCGGTCCGGTCACGCAGCGGCCGTTCTCCATGAAGATCCGCATGGGGTCAAGCCCTGCAGGCTCGATGATCTGACCGTAGAGCTCACGGATGCCGCGCGAGACGGAGTGGAGGTCCACCGCATCCTGGTCCGGGCGGTAGGGGATACCAATACCGCCCCCGAGGTTGAGGAAGCTGATCCGCACGTCGGTCTTCTCCCGAATCTCCACGGCGAGCTCGAAGAGCAGCGCAGCGGTCTCAACGAAGTAATCCGGGTTGAGCTCGTTACTCGCGACCATCGTGTGCAGGCCGAACTCCTCGGCGCCGAGCTGCGCCGCGCGCCGGTACCCCTCGATGATCTGCTCGCGGGTGAACCCGTACTTCGCCTCCTCCGGCCGCCCGATGATGACGTTTCCCTCCTTGAGGGAGCCGGGATTGTAGCGCATGCAGATGCGGCGCGGCATGCCCACGCCTTCGTGCAGATAGTCTATGTGCGAAAAGTCGTCGAGGTTGATGATCGCGCCGAGCTCCTTCGCCCGGGCGAACTCGCAGAGCGGCGTGTCGTTCGAGGTGAACATGATCAGGTCGCCCGGCGTCTCGAGGTAGTCGCAGAGCGCGAGCTCCGCGGAAGAGGAGCAGTCGAACCCCATCCCCTCCTCGGCGACGAGCCGCATGATCGCGGGGTTCGGGAGCGCTTTCACCGCGTAGTAGTTGCGGAATCCGCCCGGCACCCAGCTGAAAGCCGACGCCATATCGCGAGCAGTCGCGCGGATACCCGCTTCGTCATAGATGTGAAAGGGCGTCGGGTGGTCGGCGGCAACTCGCTCGACGAAGTCGCGGTCAAACGGTACCTCTTTGCGTGTCATGCGGCAAAGGTAGCGGGGCGCCCGCCGGCCGTCAATCCAAAGATTCGCGCCCGGCCTACTTCTTGCTCAGGTTGAACACCCCATCCCAGTCGGCCTTGGGCGGCTTCTTCATGAACGCGCCCACCCGGTCCACGTAGTACTGAGCGGGCCCGTCGTCCGGATACTTGTCGAGCACCTCCTTGAAGTAGCGACCGGCGGCCGTCCAGTCCTTCGCCTCGAACGCCGTGAGGCCCGAGTTGAAGGTGCGAAGCTTCGCGATCTGCTCCGGATCGTTGTCCACCGGCTCGCGCAGGTTGATCAGCTCGTAGAGCCTGACCGGTTCGCTGATCCCCACGACCCGTACCCGGTCGAGCTTGCGGACGGTGAAGTTCCGCTTTCCGGCCGCGTCGTCCTTGGTCTCCAGGTAGGTCTGCTCGCTCATCAGGATCCAGGTGCCGTACTGCTTGTTCACGCCCTCAAGGCGCGCGGCGAGGTTCATGTTGTGGCCCATGGCCGTGTAGTCCATCCTCGTGGCGGTTCCCATGTTCCCGACGACCATGTCGCCGGTGTTGATACCTATCCTCGTCATGATCGGGCTCGGCGCAATTCCCGAGGCGAGGAACTCCTCGTTGAGCTCTCGCTCCTTCTCCTTCATCCGGATCGCGGCGGCGCACGCCCGCACCGGGTGGTCGGCCAGGTCGAGCGGCGCGTTCCAGAAGGCGATGATCGCGTCACCCTCGAACTTGTCGATCGTGCCGCCCTCCTCGATCACGATGTCGGTCATCGCGCCGAGGTAGCGGTTGAGGAGATCGGTCAGCTGCTCCGGCGCGAGCGACTCGCTGATCGTGGAGAAGCCCCGGATATCGGTGAACATCGCCGTCAGGTGCTTCTTCACGCCGCCGAGCGCGAGCTTGGACGGATCCTCCGTGACCTGCCGCACGACCTCCGCGGACATGTAGTGCCCGAATGCGTTGCGGATCTCCGTCTTCTGGCGGTTCTCCCGCACGAACTTCACCACGGTGAGCACCACGAAGGTGAGGAAGACCCCCGCCGCCGCGGTGACCATGTTCAGGTAGATCCCGGTCGCAAGGAAGAGCGCAATACCGCCGCCGGTAACGAGAACGAGCGCGCCGAAGCCGACGAGAAGGCTGGGAATGGGGTTGAGGTTGCTGATGAGCAGCGTCACGAGCACCGCGACGAGGAACATCACCGCGAGCGCGATGGGCCAGGGCTGGTCAACGAGGAACCGCTCCTCGAGGATCGTGTTCACCACCGCGGCGTGGGTTCCCACGTTCATGTACTCCTCGTCGAACGGCGTAACCCCTATATCTGTCGTGGAGGTGCCCACGTGGCCGATGATGATGAAGCTGCCCGGGATCTCCTCCATCAGAACGGCGCGGTTCTCCATGAAACCGGTATGGATCCGCTCGAGCTCGTCGTAGAGTCGGCTCGCCTCGTCGAGCACGTACCGGTACTCGGCCTCGAGATCCGCGTCCAGATCGGTAGCGAGCGCCGCCTCCACGTCGGCGAGCAGCCGCTCCCGCGCGCCGGATTCGAGCAGTTCACCGATCATCGCGAAGAACTCTCCCCGCAGCTCGCGCCACTCGTCGATCTGCCCCCGGTCGCCACCGGCGAGCACATCGTTCTCGAGCTCTCTGGTGTAGTCGTAGAGGGCGAACAGCACGTCGGCCCGATCGTAGTAGAAGAGCCAGTTCAGCTGGTCCATCACCCGCAGTCGCTCGAGCATCGCCTCCTCGTCGAGCCAGTCGCGGATCAACCTCCAGTAGGTCAGGTGCCGGAAACTCTCGTCGTAGTCGGCCTTCGGCCAGTTGATGAGCATCCGCCCGTCGGTGGCGAGCGGGATGCGGATCGTCCGGGGGGTATCAGACCCGGGGATCACCGCGTCTTCGAGGATGACGCTGTTCGACGAGAGGGTGAGACTCGGCCTGCCGAGCCAGTCGAGCAGCGGCGACATCACGAGCTGCCCGTAGTAGGTGTCGCCTACCCTGGCGACGAGGTCGATGCGGCGGCGCACACCGTCGGGATCGACCACGACGTTGGGGAACCCTGCCCCGGCGCCGCCGGCGGTGACCGGCTCGATCGTCGGACGGATGTCGACGCCCCGGCGGTACGCGGCGCCGGGCTGTGCGTTGACATTCTCGAGCGCGATCCGGCGCGCTGCCGTCTCGCGATCGATCGCGAGCGGGCTCTCTTCAGCGAGGATGTTGACGGTGAACCAGGCCTGCCCATGAAACCGGGCGGCCCGACCGAGGAAGGCATCGTTGTCCCGCACGACGTCCATCGCCGCGAGCTTGATGTCCTCCCTGACCTCGTCGGTGATCCCGGCGAGCTGGTCGATGAAGTCCGCCGCATCCTCGAGCGGGATCTGACCTTCCACGAGCGCACGGAAGAGTGCGCGAATCTGCTGCTGAACGAAGGCGAAATCGTTGTCGATGATCACCGGGAGGACGTCCCGGAGGTACCTGCCGTCGATCGCCTGGGGGCTTTCGTCGACGTACTCGATGTCGAAGACGACATAGCCCGACTCGAGCTCCCGGAGCAGGATCAGTCCGCGGGCCATATAGTCTCTGCTCCATGGCCACAGTCCGACGTTGTCGATCGCCGTGTCGTCCACGTCGAGCAGGAGGATCTCGGGGCGTTCGGAGACGGGAGGCTTGAGGTGGAGGAACAGGTCGAAGACCCTGTGCTCGGCGGTCCGGTAGAGGGGGAGCAGATTGAGCAGGGCGAAGAGCGCCGCAACCGTAACGGGGACGACGAGCTCGACGAGTCGCTTTCGCATTGTCTACCTCCGTGCTCGGAATCGTACTACAATTGCAAGGGTAGGCCAATAAGAGTATATTGGCACCGACTACGATCGGCAGGAGACGGCTATGGCACGAAGCCCACGTCACGCATTCCTCGCTTGGTTCTTCTTGTTCTTCCTGGCAGCAGCAATGCTTCCCGCCCAGAGCAACGAGATGATCGACGCGATACTCGACGAAGAGATCGCGACGGTCGGTTCGGCCGCCTACATCGCGCTTTCGGCGGCGCGTCTGATCCCGGACGACACGACGCCGGCTCAGGCGGTCGCGGCCGCACGCGACGCCGGCTGGCTTCCCGACGATGCCGTCGCCGATCAACTCGCGACGTTCGGAGAGCTCGCCTACCTCCTGATGGGGGCCAACGACGTCGGCGGAGGACTGATGTACCGCCTGTTCCCCGGGCCCCGCTACGCGGCGCGTGAGTTCGCCTACCGGCGCTGGTCGCCGGAGCGCATAGGGCCTCGCGAACGGATCTCCGGCCAGTTGCTGGTCCGCATCACCGGCAACTTCCTCGACAGCGTGGAGGGTTCACGATGAGGCGCATCTGGCTCGTACTCCTGTTGCTGCCGCTGACACTCGCGTCGGCTGCGGCCTTCGACTTCGGCGGCTACCTCGACAATACCTCGGGATTCGCGCGGGCACCGGCCGGTGTCGAAACCACCCTGCGGCTCGTCCAGCGAACAACGGTGGCACTGTGGGCCGAACAGAAGCTCGGCGCGTGGACGCTCGCCGGCCAGGGCAGCTACACGTATACCCCCAACGTGCCGCTGCTCTTCGATCTTGACCGGTTGACTCTTGGGACAGAGGTTCCGGCAACCGCGGCGGGAGCCACGGCATTCGGGCTTTCCCTGGGCCGATCCCATTTCACCGACCCCACCGGTCTGGTGCTCAGCCACAGCCTTGACGGGCTGCGGCTGCGGGTCAGTCGCATGCAGAGCACGTTCCGGTTCGCGATCGGCACGACCGCACTCCTGCAGAAACCCACGAACCGGATCATCCTCAGTCGGCTCGACGAGCTCGACCTCGCGGACCCGGAGCGACGCTTCGCCCCGCCGCGCCTGATCGCGGTCGTCGACTACGAGTGGCTCGAAGCCTTCGCGGGGCAGCAGGTGACGCTCGGCGCGACGGTGCAGGAGGACCTGCGACCCGCCGACCAGCTGACTCCGGCGGGAACCGAGGCGACGACCCCGGACCCGGAGGCAGGCGGCCGACTCGACACCCAGTACGTGAGCCTCGTCGTCTCGGGTGCGGTCGCTCCCGGGGTCTTTCAGCGGACCTACTACACGCTCAACAGCGGACGGCAGCTCGTGTTCGCGGTGGACGACAGGAGCAGTACCGGCTTCTCCTACCAGTACGAGACGCTCCTGGGCCACCTCGCCGGCACGGAGATCACGTGGTTTCTGCCGGAGGTCCTGAACTCGAGAGCCCGGCTCTTCGGGCAGTTCAGCACGGGCGACACGGAATGGTCCGACTCCTTCGTTCCCATATCGCCTTCGGCCTTTTCTGACGTATTCACTCTACAACCCGGAAATTCTGCACACCTTGGGATATCATATAGTGTGCGTCCGCTTGCCGGACGCAGATCCGACGTGCTCCAGACGGAGTTGAGCACGGTTGCATACTTTCGGAGCTCCGGCAGCGGTGCGGTATCGGTAGCGGCGGTCGACCCGACGACCGACGGCTCGTATGCGGGAACGGATGTGAACCTGACCGTCACGGCGGTGCCGTTCTCCGATCTGCGGCTCGTGCTGAAGGGCGGCCTGTTCGCGCCGAACAAGGATGTTATGGGCCCGGAAAACAAAAACGTTGAATACCAGGTGACCCTGCAGGGCGTGCTCCGGTTCTAGACCGCAGCTCCTGCAAAAGGGAGGAGAAGGATGAAGAGGTTACTTGTCGTGCTCTGTCTGAGCATTGCGGTCGTCGCGGCGATAGGCGCCCAGACGGCCACGGTGACCGGGTTTTCGGGCAAGGTCGAATATCGGCTTGCCTCCGGATGGGAGGCTGTCCGGGTAGGGCTCGAGATCCCGCTCAACGCGACTATCAGCACCGGTTTCGGCGCGAGCGCAACGCTCCAGGTCGCCGGATCGACGATCGAGGTGGCCCAGTTGACCCGGCTCGCGGTTGAGGAGCTCGTCGATGACGGGTCGACCGTGAGCACCGAGGTGTTCGTCCCGGTCGGACGCGTACGGGCGTCGGTCACGACCCCGGCGGACCGCTCGTCGGACTTCCGCGTTCGCACGGCGCAGTCGACGGCTGCCGTCCGCGGCACGGTATTCGAGACGAACGGCTGGCGCATTTTCGTCCGCGAGGGCAGCGTCGAGTTCATGAACGAGCTCGGCCAGTCGCGGATAATCCGGTCTTCCCAGATCAGCCAGTCGAGGCTCGGCGGACCGACCGATCCGCTCAAGGAAGGAAACGACGAGGCGGACGTCGGCGACCCGGACGGTCCGGACGATTTCCGCGGCCGCCCCACCACCTCCGGCTATATCACCGTGCGGTGGAAGTGAGGAGGTCATGATGAAACATCTAGTGAAAATCGGCGTATTCGCCGCGGTGCTGGCGCTGCTCGCCGGCTGTTACATCAGTCTCGATGAAGGCGCCGACTCGGTCGGTATCCGGCTCCCTGCGCCGCGCAGCGTTGCCGGCGCCGCCCCCGAGGACACGGGACGCATCTTCGTGCTCAACGGTGCAAAGCTCGTCAACGTCGGCGACGGAGCCCCGTACGCCCAGTTCGCCCTCGAGCCTGCTCCGGGACAGAGGCTGCAGGAGTACAGCGTCGGCCCCGTGCCTGCCGGCCCGGGCTATCGCGTGGTCCTGGTCTTCGGCTCCTACGTAGACGTACCCGGACGGGGCAGATTCTTCGTCCCGGTCAGCTATGCGCTCAGCGAGGAGTTCGCGGTCGTCGCCGGACAGGCGAACCAGACCAACGAGCTCGAGCTCGTGGACGCCGGGTTTGCCCCGGTTGACTTCGCGAACACACTCGGCAGAAGCCTCGTGGGGATCGTGTGGGACGGATCCAACCTGTACACCGCGACGAGCACCGGTCTGTATTCGGCAGGCGCGGACCCGGAGGACTTCGAGACGATCAGCTTCACCTTCAGCGGCGCCGTCCCCGGAGGCCGCACGATCAACAGCATTTCGCTCGGGGCCGACGGTTCGGGTCCGGCGGTCTGGGTGAACACGAATCGCGGGATTCTCGTAGGGACGGGTCTTGACGACGGTCTCATGGAAGGAAGCGACCTCGAGAACACATCGATCCTCGATTCGGGAGCGCTCAGTAACGGTACGCTCTACGGCTATGTCCAGTTCGCCGGCGGGGTGAGCGCGGTTGAGCAGGTGACGCCCGGAACCGGTCCCCCGAACTGGCTCGATCCTGTGGATCTGAGCGAGATCATAGTCGGGCAGCCGGTCTACGACATGGATGTGGAGCGAGGAGATCCGGTGCGCGGGTACTTCGCCTCGAAGCTCGGTGCGTTTCGTCTGACCGAGGGAATCGTAGGAGACGGGCCCACGAACACCCAGGAGCTCGTCGCGAGCGACTTCACCGACTTCTTTGAGGTCGCGATTGGCGGGCGGGTCGCGACGATCACGAGCCTGGCGGTGGCGAACGGTTCTCCGTACCTCTACGTCGGGACCGGGCGCGGGGCGATGCGCATCGAGGTCGCGGACATTGGGGCGAACCCGGATACGGATCGGGTGGAAGGGCTTCTGATTCCCGCGTCGACCGGCCAGGTAGTG
>SKQU01000295.1 GCA_007118855.1 Spirochaetaceae bacterium | reverse complement strand
TCCGCGGTCACGTTCAGGCAGCTTGCGATCGGGTACGCCTTCCCCGACGGCAACTCGATCGGCGGACCGCTCGTGGGGGTGGGGCGCTACATCGCGCAGGGGCTCACGCACCTCAACAAGGAAACCGGGCAGGGGCGTCCGGCGCTCGACTGGACCTACGGCGCGCACGGCATGATCGTGGAGGTGGACCGTGAGACCGGCGAGTACAACGTGCTCAAGGTCGTCTCCGTCTTCGACGTCGGCAGGGTGATCAACCCGGACGCGGTGCGTGGCCAGGCGATAGGCGGAATGCTGCAGGGCCTTGGGACCGCGGTGTGCGAGGGGTATATCTACGACCGGAAGGGACACCTGCTCAACCCGTCGTTCACGGACAACAAGATCCCCACCGCGCGTGACCTGCCGTTCGAGGTCGAGGCGATCGCGATCGAGACGCCGCAGATCGACGGGCCGTACGGGGCGCGAGGAGTCGGCGAGCATTCGATGATCGGGGTCGCCGCGGCGCTCGGCAACGCGATCGGGCACGCCACCGGGGCGCAGCTCACCCACATGCCCATCCGCTCCGAGGATGTGTGGCGTGCGCTCGGCAAGAAGGAACCGGTCGACAACTGGATCACGAAGAGCCCCTACGGCAGCTGCCGTTCGGCTCCGGAGATCCAGAAGTTCGACTGTTAGCCCGGCGCGATGCCTCGGACGCCGTCACCCGCCCACGCCTCAACCCGCAGCGAACGGACGCCGGTCGTCCTGATCGGCTTGGCCGTCGCCTTCTCGCTGCTCGGCGACGTCACGATCTACACCGTCCTTCCCATCCACCACGAGACCCTCGGGTTCGGCCCGCTGGAGGTGGGAATCCTGCT
The DNA here is from genome assembly GCA_007118855.1 of Spirochaetaceae bacterium. Lineage (GTDB taxonomy): Bacteria > Spirochaetota > Spirochaetia > DSM-27196 > SLST01 > SLST01. Next base: position 2,159 of record SKQU01000295.1, on the reverse strand, counting down.
CTCCGCGAACCGATGGGTGCGTCTCCTGACGAACGACCTCGCGCGCAGGGTTCTCGAACGCCGACGCCCCCGGCACGTTCTTGCGCTGGTGCTCTGCGCGGGATCTCTGATAACCCTGCTCTACGCCACCGCCCCGCCGTTCTGGCTCTTCCTGCTCGGGCGCATGGCGTGGGGTGCCGTCTGGTCGTTCATCCGCCACACGGGCGTGATGACGTCGATCCGGGTCGGAACGCGTGCCCGGGCCGCAGGCGTTCTCGGCGTCTACAACGGCACCGTCCAGCTCGGGTTCATCGCCGGGACGCTCGCCGGAGCCGCGCTGTTCGACCTGATGGGCTTCGCCGCCGCGTTCAGCGTCATGGCGTTGTTCTCCTTGTCCGGGATCGCTTTCGACTACCTCGCCTTCGGGAGGTTGCCGGAGCAGGCGCCGGCACCGGCGCAGCCGGGTGCGACCGGCCGCGCACGCGACGCCGCGATACTGCTACGCAGCTTCGTGACGACCTGCGTCGGCGTGGGGCTGATCATCTCCACGCTCGGCTTCGCGCTTCGCGAGCGCTTCGGCGCGACGGTGGAGCTCGGTTCGCTTGTCATCGGCATCGCCACGATCAACGGGATCCTGATCGCGCTCCACTACGGGATCAACAGCGCCGGCTCACCGCTCCTGGGCGCCGGGATCGACCGGTTCGGGCGCCGGATCTCGGAGATCGTTGCCTTCTCCACCGGGACCGCGGCACTCGTCGCGGCCGCGCTCTTCGCCGCGACGCCCGTACTCGTGCCGGTGGTCGTGGTGTTCTTCGTCGCGAACGTCGCGTGCCGCCTCTCGCTGACCTCACGTGCGGGGCTCGCCGGCTCGGCGAGCTTCTCGCGGGTCATGACCGCAGCCGACCTGGGCGCGGCTTCAGGCCCGCTGATCGGCTGGCTCGCGATCGAGCGCGTGGGCTCGCCGGACGTGGTCTTCGCAATTGGAGCGGGGCTCTACGCAGTTGCGACGGTTGCGGCGATCGCGCAGCGGCGATGAGCCGGGCTCAAGAGTCGAGAAACGCCCCCTTGCAATCTGCGGTCGTCACGATACACTTCTCAGTGAGACGACAACAATGGAGGAGATTGCCATGGTGACCAGACGCGTCGGGTTGGTGGTGTTGGCGCTTGTCGTAATCGCGACAGGAGTGGTGCACGCGGGCGAGGAGCCGCAGCCGTTCACCGAGCGTGAGCTCGACAAGTTCCTCGGAGACTGGGCCCCCTTCGCCGCGTGGGCCGCGGAGCGGGGCGAGGCGATGCACTCGGTCTCTGACCCGTCGGCGTTCATGCGTGCACGCACGGGCATGGAAGCGGACTCGTTCCTGCGGTCCCGGGGATGGGAGCCCGAACGGTTCTTCTACGTCGCGGGACACACGTGGATGGCCCTCCTCACGGTAGAGGCTGAGGCCCAGGCGCCGGGAATGACCGCGGAGATCGACGAGGCGATCGAAGAGATACGCCGGAACCCGCGGATGTCCGCGGCTCAGAAGGCGCCTGCGATCAGACAACTCGAGGAGATCAAGGCGATGCTGCTCGAGCTCGACTCGTTCTTCGCCGTTCCCGCCGAAGAGCTCGAGCTCGTACGTGCCCGTCACGACCGCGTTCGCGAGGCACTCGCGGCCGAGTAGGCGCTTCGACGAGCTGGAGACTCAATGCTCATAGACGGCACACACTACCGGTCCATCTGGCTCGCCGAAGACGGTGAGAGCGTCCGGATCATCGACCAGCGCAAGCTCCCCTTCGCGGTGGAGATCGAGACGATCCGCAGCTGGAAGCAGATGGGGGTCGCGATCAGGGACATGCACCTGCGCGGGGCACCGCTCATCGGGGCCGCCGCCGCCTACGGCGTCTACCTCGCATGCCTGGAGCTCGCCGCCGGGAGTCCTGATGGGTTCGACGTCGGCCTGGAGCAGGCGATGGCGGAGCTCGACGCCGCACGACCTACGGCGGTCAACCTGCGATGGGCGCTCGAGCGCCAGCGAGCCGCTCTTGCGCGAGCCACCTCACCCGGAGAGAAGGCGGCCATTGCCCGGGAGCAGGCCGACGCGATAGCCGAGGAGGACGTGGCGGTCTGTGCACAGCTTGGTCGTCACGGCGCGGACCTCCTCGCCGGCATCGCGGGGAAGAGTCCCGGCCGTACGATC
>SKQU01000439.1 GCA_007118855.1 Spirochaetaceae bacterium | reverse complement strand
GGTAGAGCTGCGACGGGTGGCGCGGAAGATTCACGCTTCTCTGAACCGCCGCGATCGTGATCCCGACCTCGGCGGCGATCTCCTGCACCCAGGACTCTTCTGCGGGAAGCCGACGCGCATTCGGGAAGAGCATCCCCCACGGGGCGGTCGTCACCCGCCCGTAGAGCTCTCCGTTGATGAAGTTGCCGATCCGGCCGAAGGTGAAGCCGAGCGGGATCCCGCTCACGAGCATATCGCCCCAGTCGAGCGTGTCGATCCTTTTCAGCCGAGTGGAGACGATGAAGCCGGCCGCCGCGCCAATGAGCCCTCCGTGATAGCTCATGCCGCGCAGGCCGACGAGGTTCATCTCTTCGTCGAAGGGCCAGAAGATGAGCCACGGCCGCGTGAGGTACCTGCCGTCCGGCTCATAGACGAACGCCGAAAACACACGCGCACCGATCATCAGCCCCACGATTGTCCAGGTGAAGACCGACAGGACGGTGTCCGAGTCGGTATCGATTTCACGCTCCTTCACCTGGCGCATGAACATCGCGTAGGCCACGGCGAAGGCGACGAGGTACATGAGTCCGTACCATCGAATGGGCAGACCCGGCACCACGACGGGTGAGATCCAGCTCGGGTACTCGAGGTAGAGCATTGGCGCCTCCTTCCGGGTGAGACCGGTTACTCGGCCGCGAAGCCGTGATCCTCGAGATAGCGGAAGCTCTCGGCCACGTTCTCCATCGGATCGCCTCCGTAGTGGGCGTCCTGCTCGACGATCACGTACTCGATGGGTGCGTTGCGGATCGCATCAAAGATCCGCCGCCAGTTGAGGTTCCCGGAACCGACGGGCGCGAACCGCTGCTCGCGGTCCTCGGTCACCGTCATGTCCTTGACGTGAACGATCGACATGTGGTCGCGGTACCGTTCGATGTACTCCGCGGGGTCCGCTCCACCGGCAACGACCCAGTAGGTGTCGAGCTCGAACTTCACGCCCACGGAGACGCCCTGGTCGTAGAGCCGGTCGATCCACGTCTCGCCGTCGATCCGCACGAACTCGTGATTGTGGTTGTGATAGCTGAAATCCATGCCCGCGGACACGATTTCCGGGACCACCGGACGTGCCTCCCGCAGGAACCTCGACAGCCCGTCGAGCGAACGGTACTCGACCGGCAATGATCCGATTGCGGTGTGCATCGTACCGTAGAGCTTGTGCAGATCGATCACCGCCGCGACGTCGTCGACGAACCGGTCCCAGCTCAGGTGGGTGGCGCAGGCCTGCAGCCCGGAGGACTGGAAGGCACTGGCGATGTCCTGCGGGTCGACGTCCCTGATGCCGCTGATCTGGACGTACCGGTACCCCGCCGCCGCTACCTTGTCGAAGGTACGCTGCAGCGCGTCGAGGTTCCCGCAAAGGTCGCGAAGGCTGTACATGTTGAGTCCGATCTTCTGCTTCATGGTGGTTCTCCTCAGTGTCTTCTCCCATCCTACCGCAGCATCGCAACCCTGCATACTCTGGAGAGGGGATAGCACGATTCCTGCCGAACGTGCTACTGTGCAAACCGAAGGAGCACTTCGAGTGGAGATACGCCATGGGTGAGACAGCACGATTCGGCGTTTCTATGGACCGTGAGCTCGTGGATCTTCTCGACCGGCTGGCCGAGGGCGGAGGATACGCGAACCGATCCGAGGCGCTGCGTTCGCTCGTCAGACATGAGCTCATCCGGGTGGGGGCCGAGGAGGCGGACCGCGAGGTGGCAGGCGTCATCACCCTGATCTACCGGTACGGATCCAGGCTCGCGTCGGCTCCGCTCGACGACTTTCCGTCGGTCCACGTCGCGGCCAACCTGCAGCTGCATCTCGACCGGGAGATATGCATGAAACTCCTCGTGGTGCAGGGCTCCTGCGGCGAGGTCAGCGAATGGGCGAAGCGGCTTACCGCGCAGCGCGGTGTGGTGGGCAGGCTGACGATCTCTGCGACGGACCAGATAATGCGGGAGCTCGAGCAGTGATCGCCGGATCCGCAGAGGAGGTGATCGCGCTGAGCGGGGTACACGCCGGATACGGTTCGACGCCGGTCCTGCGCGACTTCTCACTCACGGTGCGCCGCGGCGAGCTCGTAGGGGTCGTAGGGCCCAACGGATCGGGCAAGACGACTCTCCTGAAGGTGCTCCTGGGGCTTGTTGAGCCGACCGCGGGGCGCGTTGCAATCCTTGGCAGGACGATCTACGGAAACCGGGGCCCCGACGATGAGGAGGCCGGCGCGGCGCCCCCACCAAGGCGCGGGCTGGCCAGGCGCGAACGCGCGCGGGTTCGCCGAACGACCGGCTACCTGCCGCAGCTGCAGGCGCCGCCCGCGCTCCCGATCACGGTCCATGACGCGGTCCTGCTGGGCCGGTGGGGCCGCTTCTCGTGGCTCCGACGGCCCGGTCCGGAGGACCGGCGGATCACCGCCGAGTGCCTCAAGATGGTCGGGATGCACGAGCTCTCAGGCCGCGACCTGAAGACGTTGTCCGGCGGGCAGCGGCAGCGCACCTCGCTCGCCCGCGCGCTCGCGAGGCGTCCGGAGATGTTGCTCATGGATGAGCCGACGACGTACCTGGACAAGAGCGCGAAGGCGGACCTGATGGTTCGCATCATGGACCTGCACGAGCTGCTCGGCATCACGACTGTCATGGTGACGCACGAGGATCTCCCGGGCCGTGCCTTCGACCGGGTGCTGCGGATGGAAGAAGGGTATCTGCTGTGAGCGACATCATCGCCGCGCTCTCGATCCCGGTGATCAGGCACGCGTTCCTTGGCATGCTCATCGCGGGAGGCACCCTGTCGCTGCTGGGAGTGGTCATCGTCTCGCTCCATCTCACCGCGATTCGCTTCACGCTGATGCACATCGGGCTCCTTGGGGCGGCGGCCGGGATGAGCCTGGGATTCGCGCCGGGTCCCGGCGCCTTCACGCTCGTGCTCGTCGCGTCCGTCGTGATGGGAGTCACCGGAAAGCGATTCTCCATCTCGGCGAGCTCGGTCATGGGGCTGTT
>SKQU01000307.1 GCA_007118855.1 Spirochaetaceae bacterium | reverse complement strand
GGATCCGGGGCGTCGCCGATCATCCGGGGCGGCATCGGCAGCTTCTTCCGCGCGACGACCGGGATCGACCGCGGGACCGGCGGGGACTCGTACGCAAACGACTGGTATCGCGCGGGGCTCGACCGGCTCGAACGGCGGCTCGTCTCGGTCGTCCGCGGCGACCGCACCACGGTCCACGCGGTCTACGACGTCGACGGCCATGTCCGGTTCGAGCAACAATCGGTCTACGAGCCCTTCGGCACCGACGGCTTGAGCGTCGAGGAGACAATCGTCTGCGATCCGGCGCTGCCGGTTCTGCCCCGGGTAGGTGTCACCTACGAGATCGACCCGGCACTGTCGCGGGTCGAGTGGCTCGGACGCGGCCCACATGAGAGTTACTGCGACCGGAAGCAGTCGGCTCGCGTCGGCCGGTACGCCGGCACCGTCGACGAACAGCACTTCCCGTTCATCCTGCCGGTCGAATGCGGCGGCAAAGAAGACGTCCGATGGATCACGCTCTCCAGCACTGACGGACGCGGCGCGGCCTTCTCGTCTGACATCGCGTTTCACGCGAGCGCGCTCCGTCACAGCGTTGCCGAGTACGAGGCTGCCCGCCACGGCTGGGACCTCATGCCGTCCGACCGGATCCACGTGAACCTCGACCACCGCCACCTCGGCCTCGGCGGCGACACAGGCTGGTACAAGTGCATTGACGAAGAGCACCTCATTTACCCCGGAACCTTCAGGTACCGGTACGTCGTGGGGTTGATCGGCTGAAAAGTGTCATGAAGCCTGGGGCTGATCTGATCACTAACGGCTTTCGCTGCAGCAGATTGCGGGGCAACTCCTCTCGCGGGAAGCCGGCGTTGACCAGGAATCCTGCAAGAGTCTGTGGTGGATGCACATACCACACGCGCAGCACCAGGATTCATGACATTTCCGGCGGATTGCGAGCGCGGCCGGGCTCTGGTAGAATCAGGTACGGTTGATGCGTGTTCCGAAGCTGAGACGAATCGGCGCCTTGCCAATGAGGCTGCACCTCCTGCTCCTTGCGCTCATCTTCGTGCTCGTGACCTCCGCGGGCGTGGTCGGTTTCTACGCGCGTGTCTCTGCGCTCATCGTCGAGCGCAATACCCTTTACGTGCGCGATGTCTTCGCTCGGGTGCAGGCGAACCTCGAGCAGGCCGGGCTCGCGTATGGACGGCTGCTCAGAACCATAGCGTACAATCCCTCTGTGCAAGAGTACATGCTGGAGACCGATCCGCTCGCCCTCTACGGTCTGCACACCAACATCGTTCCGTTCCTGTCGCGCGTGATGGCGCTGACGGAAGGAGTCTACGACATCGCGCTGCGTCCGGTAAAGGGCTCGCCATGGAGCCTCAATCACCTGGGGCATCTGATCGAACGCAGCGGACGGCGGTACGCACACGGCAACACGCCCCTGTTCAGCGAGCTCTCAAGCTACGGAAGTCCCGGCGACGTGCGCCGGCGCCCCGTGATATTTGCAGGTCTCACCGCCTACTCTGCGATGCTCGGTGAATCGTACGGCGAGCCCATAGGGGACGTGGTAATGGTCGTTGGTGCCGACGCGATTGCGGCAAGGCTCGCGCCATTCGGGAACACCGCAACCAGGTTCTACGTTCTGGACCGTGCAGGTAACGTTATCGCAGGTGACGCCGGGACGACCGTTGCTGCCAACCTGCTTCTTCAGGATGCCCGGGGCGATGCGGATACGCTCGCAACCGTCCGGATCAACGGTCACACATACCTGTTCCAGAGCGCCCCGGTCGCGATGCTCGACGGTACGGTTGTGGGGCTTACCCCTCAGACGGAGCTCCTTGGAGACGTCTACGCCCTGCGTTCGCTCATGCTTCTCATCCTCCTTGGTGCGGTGCTCCTGATGGCGATCCCGATGGCCGCCTTCCTGCGGAACATGTCCGCGCCGCTTGTGCGACTGACGACGTTCGTATCACGAGCGAAGAGCTCGGATCCCCGCGAGCTTCGCGAGCGGGTCGAACCGTCCGGGTTCGCGGAGGTGCGTACGCTCACTGAAGAGTTCAACGGTATGCTGGATGAGATTGCGCGCCTGACGGACCGCCTGCTTGAGGCCGAAACCCGCGCCTATCGCGCGGAGATCGTCGAGCGGGAGACGGAGCTGGCGGTGCTTCAGGGTCAGATCAACCCGCACTTTCTCTACAACACGCTCGAGACGATCCGCGGGATGGCGCTCGCGGAAACCCCGGACCGGGTCGCCGAAGTCACCGAGGCGCTCGGTCGGATGTACAAGTACGCGGTCAGGGCCGACGCTGTGGTCGAGCTCGCCGACGAGCTTCGAATGCTCGAGTCGTATTTTCGGATCCAGAAGATGCGGTTCGGGGCCCGCATCCGTGAGGTATTCCACGTCTCCACGGGCGCCGGCTCGTTTCGCGTACCCAGGATGGTGCTGCAGCCCATCGTCGAAAACGCGGTGACGCACGGTCTGGAGAGCGCGCAGAACGGGGGCACGATCCGCGTAGAGGCCTCGCTCGTTCCCGGCGGGCTCGAGGTGACGGTGCGTGACGATGGTGTGGGAATGAGCGATGCGCGACTCGCTGAGGTGAGAGCCGGTCTGGAGACCTCCTCTCCGTTCCGGCGGGCCGGGTCGGGGCAACCCGTCGGGCTGCGCAACGTTCACGATCGTCTGGCGCTGCTGTATGGCGAGCAGGCTTCAATGAGCATCGACCGCGTGAACGGGGAGACCGTTGTGCGCCTGACCTTCCCTGAGAACAGGAGAGACGATGTACCGGGTTCTGATCGCGGACGACGAAGCATGGGTCATTGAGAGCCTGAAGAAGTCGATCCCGTGGCGGGAAGAAGGCTATGAGGTCACGGACACCGCCCTCAGCGGAGATGCCGCTCTGAAGGTAATAGAGCGTAGCGCGCCCCACCTGGTGCTCGCTGACATCCGCATGCCCGGAATGAGCGGGCTTGACCTGATTCGCGAGTCGCGCAGCCGCGGATACGCCGGCGAGTTCATCGTGGTGAGCGGATACGCGGAGTTCGCGTACGCCCAGAAGGCGCTGCAATACGGAGTGGCCGGCTACTGCCTGAAACCCGTGGAGGCCGACGAGGTGGTCGCCATTCTCCGGCGGCTGCGGCGAGCATTCGACCGTGATTCGTCCATGACTCCGCCGTTTTCCGATGCGGTTACCCGCTCGGCCGACCTGGAGGACGGCTCGCCGCTGCTGCAGCTCCTTTCGAAGGCGGATTCGTTGTCCGAATCGCCACCCGGCCCGTTGCGCGTGGTTGTCGCCGACCTTCCCCACATAGATCCGCGGATCGAACAGGATGCGCTGCTGTCCGTGCGTATAGGGGCGACCCGGTTCGCCTGGGTTCTCACAGACGCGAGCTACCGCGTCCACCGCGACGCAATGGCCGCCGACGATACGGCGACGCCCGCGATCGGCGTGTCCCGGCCCGTGGAGGCTACCGGCGCGCTGCACGGCGCGATACTGGAGGCGATCGTGGCGGCGAAGAACGCCTTCATGGGACCCTCGCCGGCTCTTGTCGAGTACGACCGCGGTCGCGACCCGTCGGGCCTGCGCAGCGCGCTGCATTCGCTGGAAAGCGCGATCCACGGGCGATCAGCCGGGGAACTCGATCGCGCCTTCGACGAGTTGCGCCATTCGGTTGCGGAGACCGGTTACAACGCGGCGCACGCGAGGTTCATCTACAACAGCATCATCTATTTTTTGGGAAGCGTAGACTCAGAACGCTCGGAGCCGCTGGCCGAGTACGAGGATCTCGTCGACCTCTACGGAGATCTGGAGACCATGATCGCTCACCTGCGCGAGATGTGTCGCGCCACGATAGGCGCCGACGCCGTTGCTCCTCCGGGCGGCAGCGCACCGATCGATGAGGTGGTAGCCTATGTAGACGCCAACTTCGTCGGACGGATCACACTCGAGAACCTCACAAAACGCTTTGCAATCAGCTCCGGGCACCTCTCCAGGCTCTTCAAACAACGCACAGGCAGGACGATTACCGAGTACATCACCGCGAGCAGAGTCGCGTACGCCAGACGGTTACTGGAGTCCACCTCGATTCCCATTGGACACGTAGCCGAAGAGTGCGGCTACGACAGCTACTTCTACTTCGCACGCGTCTTCAAACGGACGACCGGCGAGACCCCTTCGGCGTACCGCCACCGGGCCACACACCGAACCGCAGACGAGAACGGCCCCGCCGGTTGACGGGGCCCGATTGTGGCTCGCGACAAGCGAATCGGCTACCTGCCGATGCTCGCAGCGTAGTCGTTCATCTCCTGCTCGAGCTGCTGATAGCCCATTGCGTTGTACTTGCCGATGATGTCGTTCCACACCGCGTCCTCACTGCGAGTTGAGAGGATATAGGTGGTGCGATCCTCGCCCACGTCAAAGTTAACCCGCGCGTAGGAGGGGAGGGTGGGTGCTGCAGCATCGAGCTCCCAGGCAATATCGGGTGCCTTCGCGTTCTCCAGTATCCACTCGAGATACTCCCGCGCCTCGTTGCGCATGCCCTCGCTGATCATCGGATCGTCGTACTGGTTCTCATCACCCCAGGTGGTCCAGTAGCTCATCGAATGCAGAAACGGATACTTCGCCCCCAACCAGACGTCCGGATCGAGCAGGCGTTCGAAGCTCCCGTCGGCATGAACGCGGTAGTCCTCACCCTCGAAACCCCAGAGCTTCACCGTCTGGAACTCATCGCTCATGAGGAAGTCGTAGAGTCGCAGGATGGCGTCCATCTTTCTGTCGTCCACGTTGCTGTTGATGTAGGTCTCCGACCAGTAGCTCGCGGTGATGAACCTCCAGCGCTGCCCGTTCTCGTCCGGTCGTGCGGGCACTATTCCGGTGACGTCCTCGAATGGTGTATCTGGATTGAGAGACTCCCACACCTGAGCAGGCTGGTTCCAGTGCTTTGGAGCGGGCTGAATAGCCAGCGCGCCTGCCCGTCCGGACCCGAATCGGTCCCGGCCTTCGCTTCCGCCCAGGACCGCGAAATCCTCGTCAAGTCCGCCGCGCCGGTAGAGCTCCCGGAGCGCCGAATAGAGCCTGCGGGCCTGCTGGGAGACCGCTGCGTGCACCCAGCGGCCGTCCTCCTTGACCCATCCGCCCCAGGCGAGATCCGGGGCGAGCTCGGGAAACGCCCCCCACAGGAAGCCGGCGTTGTGCGCCGTAAGACCTATCGTGTCGTTGCGGCCGCTCTGGTTCGGGTCCTGGGTCGCGAAGGCAACCATCGTGTCAATGAACTCCTCGCGTGTCTGGGGCATCGGCAGCCCCAGGTTCTCAAGCCAGTCCGTTCTGATCAGAACGCCGCGGTCCATCGCCCACCAGTTCGCGTCGGGGTAGTTCGCCCGAGGTATGAACCAGTTTTTTCCGTCCACCTGGAACGCCTGGAAGTCGCCGGCGCGCGTGATCTGATAGACGCCCGGATACGGGGTCAGGTCGTCGGGCAGCGGACTGATCAGACCATTGGTGATCCAGTTCCGATAGACCGTCGTTCCCACCACATCGGTGGACCAGGCGTCGGGCAGCTCGCCGGAAGCGGCCCAGACATTGATCCGGTCGTGCCAGTCACCCCATCCGATCGCCACCGGCTCGATCTCAACCCCCACCGCCTCACGGACGAGGTCGTACACCGGGTCGGGTTCACCGGTAATGGACTGGTCAATCTCCCAGTGCGCGATTGAGATCCGTACGGGAGCGTCAATCGCCGCCTCTTCCGCGGCGCCGCGGGCGAAACCGAATCCGGCAACGCCAAGCGCCAGCACGAGTACCAGTAGTCGTCTTGGACTCATGGTATTCCTCCTTACGATGTATTCTCCGGCTTCCACGAAGCCGGCTTACGCCTTGATTGAGCCAAGTAGTATCCCCTTGGTGAAATGCTTCTGCAGAAACGGGTAGACGAGCAGAATGGGAACGGTCGCTACCACGACCGTCGCCATCTGGATCGTCATCGGATAGATCCGCATCACCGAATCGCGCATCGCCGCCGCCATCACGTTCCCCAGCTCCAGGTTCGCCTCCACCACGACTCTGCGCAGCACGTTCTGAAGCGGCAGCTTCATGGGATCACGGATGAACAGCATTCCCATGAACCAGTCATTCCACCGGGCCACTGCATAGAAGAGGCTGATCGTCGCCATGATCGGAGCGGACGTGGGCACGACGATCCTCACCAGGATCTGAGGGTTCGACGCGCCGTCGATGCGGGCCGATTCTTCGAGACTCTCCGGCATTGTGAGAAAGTAGTTCTTCATGAGAATCATGAAGAACGCGTTGAACGCAAGCGGGATCATGAGCACCCAAAGCGTATTGAGCATCCCAAGGCCGCGGATGACCAGGTACCATGGAATGAGGCCCCCGGAGAAGTACATGCTGAAGATCACGACCATAAAGAGCCAGTTGCGTCCCGGCAGATCCGGCTTGGAGAGCGCCCATGCGGTGGGAATGGTCACGAACATCGACAAGGCCGTTCCACCGAGTGTGATCACCACGGAGACGAGGAACGAGTTGCCCAGCAGCCGATCCATGAAGATCATCCGGTACGCCGTGAGGTCTATTGCCTGCGGCCAGATGTAGAGCGGGGTCTGCACGATGTCGCGGTAGCGCGCTACCGACATGATGAGCACGTTGTAGAACGGAAAGATCGTCACCAAGGCGAGAAACGTCAGTACGCCGAGTATCGTGACATCCGCGATCCTTGATCCGAGCGACCGGTGAAGCCTGTACGCGCCAGTTGCCATCGTTCCTTCCTAGAAGAGCCCTTCCTCGCCGACGAGCTTGGCAGCCCGGTTGACCACCAGTACGAGGAAGAACGCGATCACCGCTTTGAAGAGCCCTACTGCCGTGCTGTAGCCGAAGTTCACCCCGCGCTGAAACGACTGCCGGTAGATATAGGTGTCGATAATGTCGGCGACGCTGTAGACCGCCGGGTTATACATGTTGAAGATCTGGTCGAATGCAGCCCCGCCTCCGGCATTCAGAAGCTGCCCAACGCTGAGTATGAGCAGAACGACCACCGTGCCCCGCATCCCCGGCCAGGTGACATTCCACATTGACTGCCACCGGTTCGCGCCGTCGACTGCCGCGGAATCGTAGAGCTCGGGGTTGATCCCTGCGATAGCGGCAAGATAGATGATTGCGCTCCAGCCGACGGTCTTCCACAGACTCGATCCGAAGATGAGACCCAGAAACCAGTTGCCCCGCGTGAAGAACGGAACCCGAGGCTGCCCAAGCACGTTGAGGAACTGGTTCACCACGCCATCGCTCAGAAAGAGGCCGTTCATGATTCCGACTACCACGATCCACGAGAGAAAGTGCGGGAAGGTATAGACGGTCTGGTAGGTCCGTTTGAGACCGGAGTGCCGCACCTCGTTCAACAGCAGGGCGAGGATCACCGGTGCGGGAAACTCGATGATGAGCCGCCCCATGCTTATCATGATCGTGTTGCGAAAGGCCCTCCAGAACTCCGGGTTCCCGAACAACACGTCGAAATGTCCAAGACCTACGAACGGCATTTCCCAGATCGCCCGTCCGAACTGGTACTGGAAGAACGCGAGGCTGATGCCTGCCATAGGGAGGTACGAGAAGACCAGGAGGAAGGCGAATCCGGGGATCAGCATCATGTAGAGCGAGCGGTACTTAGGGCGCAACCACCTGCGGCGGCGATACGCAGCGACCCGGACGGCGAGCTCAACGTCGTTTGCCGTGCTCATAGTATCTCCGTCTGCCCAATGCTTCCATACTTCACATGCGACGGTAGCATAACTATGATGCTGGCGGTATGGACGAATCCTGCAAGTTTGCCGTTCCGGCGCTCCATGCAGCTGCTTCGTGAATACAGCAATCGGAGAATCGTCCATATGCGCATCCGCGGCCCCATAGTAGGCTGACAGAGTCAGGTACGAGCTGCGAGAAGGAGCCACGAAGGAAGGGATGGTCTATGACATGGTACGTGAGCCCGCACGGGGATGATGCGTGGGCAGGCACGAGTCCACGCGGGGCGTGGCGTAGCCTCGCGCGGTTGAACGGGATCGAGCTCGGACCCGGCGATGCAATCCTGCTCGATTGCCACGGCGCATGGAACGAGCCTCTGGAGATTCGCGCAACAGGCAGCCGGGAAGCACCGGCGCTCGTGGCGTCCTGGGACTGGGACGCCGCAGACGAGGGCCCTGCCGCTGACGAAGGACTCGCCGCAGACGTTTCGCTCGTCACACACGGGAACCTGTCCGGTTGGGAGGACGGCTTCACGCTGCCGGCTCGACCCTGCATCAGTTGGCCCGACGGCCCGGCGGTACGGGCGACAGACTGCTCGCACCTCGTTATCCGCGGAGTCGAGGTCGACTGCTCCACTGAGAGCACGCTCTACCCTGATCTGGATGGTGTAGATGATCCGGATACGATGGGCCCTGTTCCGCGTCACCCGCGGGACGAGGTCAACTGCGGCATACTCGTGACCGCATCCCTCGAGGCCAGCGAGCAGGGGCACAAGCCGCTCAAGTCGGTCACGATCTGCGACACCTACGTGCACGGGAGTGGCCCGGACCAGAACAGCGAAGGGATTCTGGTCTCCGCAGAGACCTCAACCGAGGCGATCGGCCCAACACTCATCGGCGTCGTTATCCGCGACAATCTAGTGGAGAACGTTGGATGGCGAGGCATTGGCACCGGCATGCAGGCAATCGTAGCGAGTTTCGAAGGTGAACCGTGGAAGGCTATCCGTGATGTAACCATCGAGGGCAACGCCGCGCGGTTCGTCGGTCTCCAGGGCATCTGTGCGTTCAATGCACACGGCGTCGTTCTGCGGCGTAACCTCGTGGACCGCGCCGGCTGGTATCGCGGAGTGGGAGCCACCTGGGGCCCCGCCGGGCTGTGGCCGTGGTCGTGTTCGGATGTGCTGGTCGAGTACAACGAGGTGCGGGGGATGTTTGACGGCAATACCGGCGCTGATGCGACCGGCATTGACATCGACTGGAACAGCCGCGACGTGATCGTACGCTCGAACCACTGCTACGAGAACATGGGATGCGGGATCGTAACCATGTCGTGCCTGCGCGGGACCATCGAGCACAACCGTGTGGAGGGCAACCTGGGAAAGGTCAACATGGGGCCAGGTCAGATAGGGCTGTGCGACTATCAGACCGCCACGGGTCCCCACGCTATCACCGGCGTTACAGACGTTCACGTGCGGGAGAATCTGATCATCCTCGATCGGGACAATACCAGCGCGTTGTCGACCGTCAAGACGTCCGAGGGGCCGCCCTGGAGCGGCGTCGCTTTCACCGGGAACCGGATTGTCGTGTTCGACCACGCGAGAGACCAGTCCGCCTACGACATCGCGGAAGGCACTCAGGTGGAACGTTACTCGGCCAATGTCTTCTACGGGATAGACCAGGAGAGCTTCCGTGCGGCAGAACGCGGCCGCGAATGCTCCTGGCGGATGTGGGCGGACGCAGGCAACGACCACGGCAGCGGCTTCGCGCCGCTCGACGATACCGCACCTTCGCGGGTGCGTAACCTGGTCGCGCGCCGCGCCGGAGCGGACGTCCGGCTTGGCTGGTCCGCCGCCCGCGACACCCGCAGCGGCGTTCACCATTACAACGTCTACCGTGGGCGTTGCAGCGGATTCCCGCGTCGCTATCTCACGCTCGTCGGTCAGCCGACCGATCCGGTCTTCACAGACCGTGCCGTCCCGTCGGGGGAGATCTGGTACGCGGTGGAGGCGGAAGACGCGTGCGGCAACCGCAGCGGACACGCGGCGATCGTGGTCGTCAGCACCGCTGAGCGCTGATCGAACCAGGCTCCCTGGGTGCGTGCATTCGATCGCGGGCGATGGTGCACGGGTCAGCCGACAGGATCGCCGAGCACCAGGTCAACCCGCTGGAGCGTCAGGTTGTAGTCGTCGAAGGAACCGGACGAGGCGAGCAGGAGCTGCGTCCCGTCTGCGCTCATCCACTTGGTCGGGAAGACCGGTTGGTAGTCTCCGTACGTTCCCCAGTCGTCGTCTATGTGGAAGCAGTGCCATGGTCCCCACGGCTCGGGCGCCTCGAAGAGCGTGAGCTGGCTGCGCAGAGCGCTGTAGGGCCACTGGCCGGTCGAATGATACGGGCGCGGGTTCCCCTCGGGATCGAGGAACCCGTAGTTGCCCATCAGGTACCGACCGAGCCCCCGGTTGAACGTCACATGGTTCTCGCCCGTCATCAGCGGGTAGCGGAAGATCTCCTGCGGCTGATCGGGATTGCCTGCCCACTTGGTCTCCTTCTCCGGCAGGCCGGCTCCGTCCACCAGGAACTCCCAGCTTTCCCGGTCCAGGATCCGGTCCACGCCAACCCTGCCGATGAACAGGGCGTCGCCGTTCTCCCAATAGCTGCAGCCGTCGTCGGCAACGGGAAACGTCGCGTAGACGAAATCGTCCCGCGCGCCGTCGTAATCGCGTCCGAACTGGACGAAGTGGGGCGAGGAGAATCGACCGGTGAAGAAGTCCATCGGCGTCGCATCGAGGTTCCAGGTGACGCCGTGGTCGTCGCTCGTGATGATCCACGCGCACACGTTATGCTGCCGGTTGAACGAAGGGTTGTCGCCGTAGTTGTGAAGCTCCACCGCCAGGTAGAGCCTCCCACCGACCGAGAGGATACCCGCAGGCTTCACCCCCGTCCTGGGATGCACATCCGGGCGCCGGCAGTAGATCGCGGGGTCCACCGGAAGGTTGTTCATGACCTTCACCGTTACTCCCCAACCGGTGCCGATGAAGACGTCGCTTGGTCCGTTGCTGATGCGCCAGACGTTCATTGGACTGCCGGAGTTGTCGCCTGCTCCTCCGTAGAGGTGATCGTCGTCGGCCCAGGTGATTGGCCACATGTCACCGTCCCCGCGGTGGCATCGGTAGCGGTCCATGATAGCGCCTCGGATGACTGTGCTCCGCGGATTGCTCGGTCGTGGTGGCATGGTCCGAGTCTATGCCGGGAACCGATGCCGTGGTATGCACGATCCGATCGGTCTCGCGATCCGCGCGCGTATCGTGCATATGCTGCCCATTGCGCCGTGGGACAGCTGCTCCGCTGGCAGGGCGGAGGTCCGGCCGGATGAGCCGACGCTACTATCCATGGAACGCGCGGAACGAGAAGTAGAAATGCTCGACCGAGAGCGCGGGGTCGAGCCTTCTGCCCTCGAGCGGACCCGAGGCCGCGATGCCGGTGATCGTCCAGCTCGAGCCGGTCTCGCGGTCGACGAGCCGCCGGCCGTCGCGGGTGAAGGTGAGACGGCGGCCGTCGAGCTCCGCGATGAAGGCGGCGGCGC
>SKQU01000234.1 GCA_007118855.1 Spirochaetaceae bacterium | reverse complement strand
TCCATGGGGTTCTCCGGGTTGATCAGCTCCACGTAGAGATCCTGCACGTCCGGGCTCGCGGAGGACATCCCCCAGATGATGTGGTCGTTGTGCCCGATGATGATCCCCGGCATCCCGGCGAAGGAGTAACCGTGACAGTTCCAGCCGTTCTCACCGGTGACGTGGAGCGAGATCTGATACCAGATGGACGGCATCTGCATACCCAGGTGTGGATCGTTCGCGAAGGCGGGCAGCCCGCTCTCCGTGTGTTCACCGGATACGACCCACTGGTTGGAGCCAGACTCCGGGTCACCGCTGAACGCGAGCATGATGAGCTGCTCCTGCCCGGCGATCACCGCACTCTGGGCATTGAGCGAGCCTGTTGCGGCGACCCACAACGGGTCATCCAGCAGCGCGAGATCGTCATCGGGTCCGGCGGGCCCGCGTGCGGCAAAGCCGCCGGGCAGATCTTCCGGCCGTATGGTCGTGGGCATCTCATCGTAGCGGAACCCGGCGAAGTAGTCCTTCGTCATCTGGATGCCGACGGCGCGGATCATGTCGAGGCGAAGGAGCTCCTCCTGGTAGTCGATGCCCATGTCCAGGCTCATGACCTTGGGCCAGGTGAGCGAGTCGAGCGGAGTCCACGGCTCGATCTCCAGGTCAAGGCCCTGCAGACCAAGGAGTGCGAGCTCGGCGGCGAGTCGCCGCGGCTTCCTGTCTGCGATGTACGCGTTCACACCGGCGGCGTACGCGTCAAGCGCCTTCTTCAGGAGCGCAGGCGCCTCCCGGTACTCCTGCTCGGCAATGTGGCGGAACCCCATCGTCCGCAGAAAGATGTCGGAGGCAAGCACGGAGTCCCCGAAGAGCTCGCTCAGCCTCCCCGCGCCAATCCGACGCCAGAACTCCATCTGGTAGAACCGCTCCTGCGCGTGGACGTAGCCCTGCGCGAAGAACGCATCGTGGTCGCTCGTCGCGATGATGTGCGCGACGCCCATGCGGTTGCGGTGGATCTCCACCGGCCCTTCGAGCCCTTCAGCCACGACTCGCCCGCGCTCCCTGGGTAGCGGCGGTCGCGTCAAGGTGAAACAACCGCCAAGCAACGCCAACACGGCCAGTGCCGCGAACGCCGCGGCCAGTGCTCGAGCGGCGGTTCGCCCGGTCGATCTCCTCATCCTCTTCATGGGTTCCTCCTTCGGGGTTTCCCCTCTCCTTACCGCGGCAGCATCACCTGGGCGGCGGAGAGCACCTCGCCGTCGGCGGTCCTGATCACCCGCTCGAAGAAGTGAATCGTGCGGGCCGAGGTCACGAGCACTCCGGTAACGACGTAGTCCACCCCCAGGGCCCGCCCCAGTTCCGCGGCTCGCCTCGCGTCGGCAAGATCTGCCGCAGCGGTTCGGCGACTCAGCAGGAGCGAGACGACGGTGGGGGCCGGAGTCACAGGGAAACCGCGCAGCGACGAGAGCGCCGCGTAGGTCCTCGCAGTGACCAGCGCTTCCATCTCGGGATCAAGATCCCCCACGCCGGCGAATCCGAGGACCGCCACGCTTCCCGGTCTCATGTGCTGCATGGACAGGCGAAGCTCGGTGACGACCGCCTCCACGTGCTGATGGACCGCGCGGTCGGGAACCGGCGCATGGGCGCGGTACCGGTCGTACCGTGCCGACCGCAGCTCCTCCGCGATACGCAGATCGGTCGCGAGGATGTCCTGGTACCGTGCCAGCACACCGAGCTCGGCGTCGAACAGCGGCAGGTCAAGACGCAGTGCGGCGTTCTCCACGTCAAAGCGGAACTCGCTGACGAGGCCGAGAAGAGACTCGGCCACATCGGCCGAGATCCGGCCTTCCGCAGTTCGCGAACGCTCGTCGTAGTAGCGTCGGCCCACCTCTACGATGACCTGCCCGTAGCGCAGCATCGTCGCCGCCCGGAGCGCCATCGCGTCGGTCATGCCGGCAACCGGATGCTCCAGGTCCACCCTTTCCACTGTAACGGGCACGGTGCCCAGTTCGCTGACCCTGCCATCCCCGGCGCGATACGAGGCGTTGACCGTGGCGATCCGGTGCTCCCCGGCGCGCCCCACACTCGGGACGTGAAGGATCGCGACCAGGGTTTCGTAGTCAGAGTCGTGGAGCGCCGGGATCGTGTAGCCCACCGTCGAGCCGACGATGCGATGGTCGTACCCCCAGGTGTCCACCAGATACACCCCGCCGGCCAACCGCACCTCCACGTGCAGATCCTGCGCCACCGGGACGATGAGCCGGCCAAGACCGCTCCCGAAGATCTCCTCCATACTCTCGCGGTCGTTGATGAAGCGCGAGGTACCGGAGCTCCAGTGGGCGATGTCGCGAAGCAGGCCCAGATTCGCCTCCGTACCCAGTCCAATCGTCGTGACCGCAACGCCTATGTCGCGATACCCCTGCGCGAGCGTCCGAAACGACTGCGGGTCCACCACCCCGACGTTGGGCATCCCGTCGCCGAGCAGCACGATGCGGTTCACGTGCTCCGAGCTCAGCTGCTCGAGCAGCTGCCCGAACCCGAGCTCCAGGCCCGCGTAGAGGTTCGTGGAGCCCGTCGCGCGCAGGGCCCGCACCGCTGAGAGGAACCTGCGACGGTCGGCGGCGTCACGGATTGTCGTCGCCGGAAGAAGCACGCGCGCCGCGCTGTCGAACGACACCAGCGAGACGGTGTCGCCGTCGCGCACGCTTCGCTCAAAGACTTCGAGCGAGTCGCGCACCCAGTCGATCTTGTTCGCCGCGCTCATCGAGCCGCTGGTGTCAACGACGAACGCGATATTGAGCGGCGGAAGGTCCTCGAGACCACGTCGGGCGGCCTGTACCCCAATCGACAGAAAGAGCTCCTGCGACTCGGTGGAGACCTGGTACTGCCCGGGATAGGCATACACCCCAAGGATCCCGTCGGGCTCCGGGTACCCGTAGTCGATGGCCGAGATGAACTGACTCACCTCTATGTCGCGCGGATGGACGACGATACCCTGCCCGGCCAGGTACTCCACCCGCGCCCCGGCTCCCTCCTCCGCCGCGCC
>SKQU01000319.1 GCA_007118855.1 Spirochaetaceae bacterium | reverse complement strand
TCATCCGGCTCATCGTGGACGCGATCACCGAAGGCGCCGATCCCGGCTACCTGCTCGGCCTCGTCGCCGGCGCCGCGGGGGCGACCGCGGTCTCCTTCGCGCTGCGCCCGGTGGGGGGGCTCGTGCGCCAGGCGCAGGCCGCGCGCCTCAGCGACCACGTGCAGTCGATCATCCACGAGAAGTCGCTGGAGGTCGACCTCGAGTACTACGACGGCCCGGCCTTCTACGACAAGCTCTACCGTGCGCAGGAAGAGGCTCCCTACCGCCCTGCGGCGGTCGTCGAGCAGCTCATGAGCCTGCTTCGCACCGTCGTCTCCATGGTCGGTATCCTCGCGCTCGTGGCCTCGGTGCTGCCGTGGTACGCGGTGGCGGCGCTCGTGGTCGCCTCGGGCCCGCTCGGGCTCGCGCGGTCGGTCTTCTCCCGGCGTGAGTTCGCCCGCCGGATGCGCCGCACGATGCCGGAGCGCGCCGTGGCCTACCTCAACTGGCTCTTGACCGGAAAGCTGCATGCGAAGGAGCTTCGGATCTTCGGGCTCAGCAGGTTCCTGCAGGAGCAGTCGGCGCAGAAGCGTGAAGAGCTTCGTCGCGAGCGGCTCTCGCTCCAGGCCCGCCGGTCGGTCGCTGAGGTGCTCTCGTACCTCGTGCAGACGGCGGTCGTCTTCGGGGTGATCGCACTCGTGACGCTCCAGGCGCTGCGGGGCGAGGCGAGCCTGGGCGATCTCGTGCTCCTGCTCCAGGCGGTCCAACGCGCGCAGAGCACGATGAGCGACCTCCTTGGCGCGATCAACGGGCTCTACGAGAGTAACCTCTTCCTCAAGCTCGTCTTCGAGTTCCTGGGCCTCAAACCGGTCGTCGTGGACCCGGAAGCGCCGCGGCCGGTTCCCGCGCCCATCACGCAGGGTCTCGAGGTACGGAACGTGAGCTTCCGCTACCCCAACGGCGACCACCTGATCCTGGACGACGTTTCGCTCTCCATAGGTCCCGGCGAGATCGTCTCGCTCGTGGGGGACAACGGCGCCGGGAAGACCACGCTCCTGAAGCTCCTCTGCCGCTTCTACGATCCACTGAGCGGGTCGGTGGCCGTCGACGGCGTGGATCTCCGCGAGCTCTCCAAGGAGGCGTGGTGGGCCCAGGTCACCGCGCTCTTCCAGGACTACGCGCAGTACCACAACACGGTCTGGGAGAATATCTGGTTTGGCCGGACCGACGCGGTACCCGACTCGGAGCGGATCCGCTCGGCGGCCCACGCCGCCCGCGCCGACGGGTTCATAGAGGCGCTTCCAGAGGGGTACGACACCCCGCTCGGCCGCTTTCTGCAGGAGGGCGCCGAACCGAGCGGCGGTCAGTGGAAGAAGCTCGCGCTCGCGCGGACCTTCTACCGCGACAGCCCCGTGGCGCTTCTCGATGAGCCCACGAGCAGCCTCGACCCGGAGACCGAAGCAGCCCTCCTGCGCGACCTGCGCGCCTGGGGCCGGGAGCGCAGCGTCCTCCTCGTCACCCACCGCATCGCCGCCGCGCGTATCGCCGACCGCATCTACGTGATGCGCGAAGGCCGGATCGTCGAGCACGGGTCGCACGACGAGCTCGTGACTCACGACGGCGCCTACGCGCGGATGTACCGCATCCAGCTCGACCAGATGGAGGGCCGCTACACGTGAGCGCAGATGTCTGCTCGTTCAAGGCGGAGGAGCGTCTCCTGCTGGAAGCGGTTGCCTGCGGCGTGCGGGCGCTCGGCGCAAGCCCACAGTCCTGCGCCTCGAAGCATACTGCGCCCGCGGAGGCTGCGGCCGTAGACCCGGCGGCGCTGGCGCAGCTTGCAGCGCTTCACGGCGTTGTGGGCCTGGCAGCCGAAGGCGCGAGCGCCGGGGTGCCGCTACCGGATGGCGCGGCGGTGAGACTCCGTGAGCTTCGCGACAAGCAGGTCGCCCGTAGCGTCCGGTTGTCAGGCGAGCTTATCAGGCTGCTCGATCTGTTGGCGGAGGCCGGGCTGCCGACGGTGCCCATCAAGGGTCCCGTGTTCGCGCACCGGGTCTACGGAAGCATCGCCCGCAGATCGTTCTGGGACCTCGATCTCCTCCTTCGGCGCGAAGACGTGCTTGCCGCGAAGGAAGTCCTTCTCTCCCAGGGCTACGTCCCGGAGCTGGCCTGGAGCGCCCGGCGCGAGCGGCGTGAGTTGCGGCGCAACTGCGAGTACAATTTCGACCATCCTGAGTCCGGGATCCACGTGGAGCTTCACTGGCGATTCATGGAGCGCAGCGTCGGCTTCGACCTGCCCATGGCCGACGTATGGGACCGCCTCGAGCCCACAACGTTTCTCGGCCGCCGGATCCGGGTTGCGGCCATGGAGGACGAGTGTCTTGCGCTGATCGTGCACAACGGCGCGAAGCACGGCTGGCAGCGTCTTCGGATGATAGCCGACGTGGCGGTGATCGGCACGATCGATTCTATGGCCACGGGCCGATTGGTCGAACGCGCTGAGGCGGCCGGTGTTCGTCGTGTCGTTGCGACCGGCGTGCTCCTTGCCTCCACCCTGCTCGGCGCGCAGATGCCGGAGCTTTCGCGATGGGCCCGGGCCGACCGCAGCGCTGTTCGGCTCGCGCACTACTACGCCGGGGAGGTGTTCCGGTTCAGCCCAGACAGGACCCGTGACGGCCTTCCGAGTACTCGAGCCTACCTGGCAATGCGCGAGCGGATGGGCGACCGGTTGCGGTATGTGCCCAGGCTTGCGCGCACGGTTCTCACGCCAACCGATCGTGAACAGGCGATCATCCCGCTTCCGGCAGGGCTGCGCGGCATCCACGTCATCGTGCGGCCCTTTCGCCTGGCGTGGAAGTACTTCTCCCGTTTCCTCGGCCGGCTACGATAGCTTCGCGAGCACCGCCTCTTTGGTCTCGGCGACGACGAACTCATCGAGCGCCGCGGCGAGGGCGTCCGGGTCCTCGCACGAGGCGATGCGACCCCGCTCGTCCTCCGTGAGGGAGAACCGCCGTGACAACTGTCGAGTCAGGACGCTGCGCCTTTCTGCGAGCGCT
>SKQU01000400.1 GCA_007118855.1 Spirochaetaceae bacterium | reverse complement strand
GTCAAATCGACCCAGTCGGGGGTCTCGCCCGTCGCGCTCTTCTATCTCGCTACCTCGCATACCTTTGTGAGACCCTGTCTGGCACGGTTGTTGCATGCCTATAGGTGATGACGAACACGACTCTGACGACAATAGCGCTCGCCGTTGCACTCGCCGCGATCTCACTGTTCACCGGATGGCAGTTGATGGGCGGTTGGGCGGTCATCCTTCTCATTGGGTTCTTTGCTTCGCTCGGCGTCTCGGTATGGAGGAGCGGCGGCAAGATCACGCTCCCCGGAGCGCGCAGGCTGCAGCCCTTCGAGGCGCCCTCGCTCTTTGATACGGTGGAACGCCTGTCGCGACGGGCGGGCCTCGCGAACCCGCCCGAGCTCTACTATGTCCGCAATCGGCTGATCAATGCCGCGACGGTCGGAACCCCGGATCGCGCCGTACTGCTGCTGACCGACGGAATCATGTCTGCGCTGCCGCCGCGCGAGCTCGAGGCGGTGATCGCGCACGAGATCGCCCACATCAGGAATCGCGACCTCTCGCTCTTCCGCATCGCGGAGGTCTTCCGCCAGGCGACGAGCATCTTCGCAAGAACCGGCTGGCTGGTCGTGTTCTTCGCGCTGCCACTTCTGCTCACCTCCGGTGGAATCGCGCCGCGCGCGCTTCTCGCGCTCTTCGTCGCGCCGGTCGCCAGCTGGCTCCTGCAGCTCGGACTGCTTCGCACGCGCGAGTTCGCGGCGGACCAGACCGCGGCGGCTCTCACCGGCGACCCGGAGGGGCTTGCGCGGGCACTCCAGCGCATCGAGTATGCGCAGCGTTCGCTCCTCCAGATGCTCCTGCCCGTCGCGAACAGGACCGAAGGGTCGCTATTCCGGACCCACCCGCCCACAGAGCAACGGGTGGAACGGCTGCGTGCGATCGGCTCGGCCGGCGGGAACCACGGGCGCCCTGTGCGTCCGCACGGCTACGGTGGTATGGCGCTGAACTCGAGATGATCGCAAACGGTCGTCGGCTCTCAGCGGGATTCCTGTTTCGGCAGGTCCTGTTTACACGCGATCACGAATTCAGTATGAAAGATCCATGCCACTCTACGAGTATAGATGTGAGTCCTGCGGGAAGCTCAGCGAATATCTGGTGGGCGTCGGAAGCGATCAGCCCGATCTCGCCTGTGACTCCTGCGGATCCGAGCAGCTCGAGCGCATGATCTCGCTCATCAGCGTGTCAAAGCGCGCGGCACCCGACGGCTGCTGCGGCGCCGGCGATTGTGACGGCGAGGGCTGTGCGCCGGGCGGCTACTGCGCCTGCGGAGCGTAGATCCGCTCGACTTCGCCGCAGGCGGCCCGTGTCGTTCATGAATGTGATGGCACCGCAATCAACGGCGAGACGCAGGTCGTTCCGAAGCGCCGGGGAGAACAGCTCTTCGGTCCTGGTGCTCACAGAACCCGGAGTATATGGGCTCACCACGCGAAGCGCAGGTCCGCCTTTGACATGGCCGCGGCGAGCAGTATCTTCGCCATAGCATGGCAGAGCGACACGGCGTACACTGGGTGAGTCGCGTGCGCGACGTTGATCGCGACGAGTGGAATCGGCTTGCCGGCAGATACGAGACTCCGCTTCTCGACTGGGACTGGCTGCGCCTGCTCGAAGATTCCGGCAGCATCAGCCCGCAGCAAGGATGGATCCCGCAGCACTGCCTCCTCTACGAGCAGGGACGGTTGATCGCCGCGGCCCCGCTCTACGTGAAGACCCACAGCGCAGGTGAGTTCGTCTTCGACTACGCGTGGGCGGAGGTTGCCGAGCAGCTCGGTGCCGGGTACTACCCCAAGCTCGTCGCGATGAGCCCTCTCACGCCGGCGACGGGATACCGTTTCCTCGTGGACGAGTCGCAGGACGAGGCGGCCGCCGTATCACGAATCGTCGGTGAGGTCGACCTGTTCTGCCGTGCCAACCATCTGCACGGCTTCAGCATACTGTGGCCGGAGCCGGACTTCGCCGGCCTGTTCGACGAGGAGTCGTTCACCCCCTGGCGTCATCAGCACTACCAGTGGGAGAACGACTCGTTCGCGAGCTTTGACGATTATCTGTCGGTATTCAACAAGAACCAGCGGCGCAACATCAGGCGTGAACGCGCGAGCATGGAGGATCAAGGGCTCACCGTGGCCACACGGTTTGCCGGCGACGTTCCGGACGATCACCTGCACCTCATGTACCGGTACTACCTCAACACGAACGAGCAGTTCGGGCCCTGGGCGGCGAAATTCCTGAACGAGGAGTTCTTCACGATGATCAAGAACGGGTGCGCAGAGCGTGTGCTGTTCACCGCCGCATACGAGGATCGGCCGGATCCGGTCGGCATGGCGATGCTGCTCTACAAGCCTGACCGGTTGATCGGCCGCTACTGGGGCGCCGAGCGATTCGTCTACAATCTGCACTTCAACCTCTGCTACTACGAACCGATCCGCTGGGCGATCGCGCATGGGGTGCGGACATTCGATCCGGGAATGGGGAGCAGTCACAAAGTGCGCCGAGGATTCCGTGCCGTAGCGACGCACAGCCTGCATCGCTTCTTCAACGAGCGGATGCAGCTCGTGATGAGGATGAACATCGACAAGATCAACCGCTACGAGCAGCTGCACATAGACCAGTTGAACGAGTATCTTCCCTTCGCGCAGAGCCCTCCCTCGGCGTCCGACCGGTCGACATCCGGTAGCCAATCGAACCGACACTGACTACAATGCTCGCAAGCCACTGCCCGAACCGGAGATACCCATGAAGCACACCATCACGATCGTCTCAGACGGTCGCACCGAAACTGCCGAGCTCGAGCCGGATGAATCCTTACTCGAATGCCTGCAGCGAACGGGGTGGCACGTGCCGGCTCCTTGCGGAGGAATAGGACGGTGCGGGAAGTGTCTCGTCACCGTTGAGCCGGTCTCTGCCGCGGGCATCCGCCGGTCTGAGGACGAGCGCTTCACCGGATCCGCGTCGGAACGACGACTCGCGTGCCGGACCTTCCCCACAGGCGACCTCACCGTGCGCCTGTCCGCAACGGTCACACCGCCGACGAGCGCGGACACGACCGCCAAGGGCGGAACGATCGACGTGCCCACGAGCGGACGCCCCATCGTCATCCTCGAGCGGGTCAGGCTCGACCCGCCGTCACTGGCCGACCAACGCAGCGTCTACCGCCGGTTGCGCGACGCGACGTCGAATCAGAAGCTCACCGTCAGGCCGGATCTCCTGCAGCGCGCCTCACAAGCTGTCGCGAACGACGAGGAGGGCGCTCCGGTCGTTGACCTCGTGCTCGATGCCCCGGAATCAGCGACGATAGACCTCGCCCCTGGTACCGACGGTGTCCCGGCCCTCACCGGTCTTGCCTTCGACATCGGCACCACGACGGTCGCCGGATACCTGGTCAACCTGGGCACCCATGAGGTGATGGCCTCGCGGTCCCAGGCGAACGCCCAGGCACCATGGGGGGCCGACGTGATCAGCAGGATCACCTCGTACGGCAACGGCTCACCGCTCGCGGACGTCATCCGCCGGCAGCTCGCGCAGATGACCGAAGACCTCACCCGGAGCGCCGGCATCGGCGCGGACTCGGTATACACGGCGGCGATCGTCGGCAACACGACGATGATCCATCTGCTGCTCGGCCTCGACCCGACCTCGATGAGCCATGCGCCCTTCCTTCCGACGATCACCGAGGCGGTTGCACTCGACCCGGCAGAGATCGGTCTGCCGGTCCATCGCGAGGCGCGCGTGCGAATCGTCCCGGGCGTGTCCGCCTACGTGGGAGCGGACATCGTCGCGGACCTCCTTTCATGCCGCATGCACCGCGCCGACGGCGTCTCGCTTCTGATCGACATCGGGACGAACGGAGAGATCGTGTGCGGGGGAGCCGACGGGCTGATTGCCTGCTCCACCGCCGCGGGGCCTGCCTTCGAGGGCGCAACCATCCGTCACGGCTCCGGCGGCGTGAGCGGGGCGATCAACCATGTGCGCAGGGAAGGCGGGAGGCTCGTCATCGAGACGATCGCGGGGGCACCGGCCTCGAGCATATGCGGCACAGGCCTGATGGATGCGGTCGCGATGCTCCTCGACGACGGGGTGCTCGATGAGACCGGACGGCTCGACCTCGACGAAGCACCGGCGGCGATCCGCGACGCCTACGGCCGGCTCCTCACCGAGACCGACGGGGAGCCCGCCCTGATCCTCGCGGATCGGGCAGGCAACGGCGACGGACCCCTTGTGTTGACCCAGAGCGACATACGCCAGGTGCAACTCGCGAAGGGCGCGATCGCCGCCGGCGTGCACGTTCTGCTCGCTGAGGCCGGCATCACCGCCGACGACCTCTCGGCGATCTACCTCGCCGGGGGATTCGGTTCCTACGTTCGCCCGGGTGCGGCGCTCCGGGTCGGACTGCTTCCCGGAGTTCCGGAGGACCGGGTTCACGCGATCGGCAACGCGGCCGGAGCGGGAGCCGCCCGCATGCTCGTCGACCGCGAGTGCGCTTGTGAGGCTCTACGGATCGTCGACTCGTGCCGTTACGTCGAGCTCAGCGGGTCATCACGCTTCCAGGACCACTACATGGAACAGATGATGTTCCCATCGAGGGAGGCGGTATGAAGGCGATCGTGATACACGAGTTCGGCGGACCCGAGGTGCTCTCCTACGAGCAGGCGCCCGATCCGCAACCGGGCCCCGGCGAAGTGGTGGTGCGGCTGAAAGCTGTTGGGGTCAACCCGGTTGAGACCTACCAACGCGCCGGGAGCCAGGGGTACGACAGACCGCGCCCCTTCACGCCGGGCGCCGACGGTGCCGGCGTCGTCGAGCAGATGGGCGACGAAGTGAGCGGTCTCGCTCTCGGCGACCGGGTCTACGTGGCCGGCTCTCAGACCGGTACCTACGCGCAGTTGTGCCGGTGCTCGGCCGCGCAGGTGCATCCCCTGCCGCAGTCACTCTCGTTCGAGCAGGGAGCCTGTCTCTGGATCAACTACGGCACGGCCTATCGCGCGCTGTTTCACCGAGGCGGGGCCCTCGCCGGCGAGCGTGTCCTCGTTCACGGGGCGACCGGCGGCGTCGGCGTGGCGGCCCTCCAGTGGGCGAAGTACCGCGGGCTCGTGCCCTTCGCGACCTACGGGTCCGACTCCGGAAGGACGATGCTGCAGGAGCTCGGGGTAAGCCACTGCTTCTCCCATGCCGGCGGTGATGACCGCGAGGCTGTACTCGAGGCAACCGCCGGTGACGGCGTGGATCTCATCGTGGAGATGCTCGCCAACGTGAACCTCGAGGCGGATCTCGACATGCTCGCCCGGGGCGGCCGGGTGGTCGTCGTGGGCAGCCGCGGCTCGATCGAGATCACACCGCGCAAGCTCATGGCGCGCGAGGCCGACGTGCGAGGCCTGATGCTCTACGGGGCCACGCCGGGAGAGACCGTCGAGATCCACGCGGCGATTGCCGCGGCCGCCCGGGCCTCCGCAATCGCGCCGATCATCCAGACCTCGATGCCGCTCGCACAGGCCGCAGACGCGCATACCGCCGTCATGGAGGCGCCGTCGCACGGCAAGATCATCCTCATCCCATGAGAGAACGCGGAGAGGGTCGAGAGCGTGCGCTGCCCGGTCGGATCAGCGCCTACTACGAGGCGCTCGCGCGTAGCCGCGACCCGTACACGGACCCGATCGCCGCGCAGTTCGTGCCGCGCGACGAGGAGCGCATCTCGTTACCCTACGAGACCCGCGACCCGATCGGTGACGAGCTATACCGGGTGGGCGCACGCGTGATCCACCACTACCGCGACCGGGTACTCATCCTCGCGGACGATCGCTGCGCTACCTACTGCAGACACTGCTTCAGGCGTCACTTCACCGCGAATGGCTCCGGGCCGATCACGCAGCCCGAGATAGAGGAGGCGTCCGCCTACCTCGCCGGCCACCCGGAGTGCGGCGAAGCGCTCATCTCCGGCGGTGACCCCCTCATGCTCCCGGATGAGCGTCTTGATCTCCTTCTGAGGACCCTGCGCGATGCGCGCGAGGATCTCATCCTGCGTCTGGCCACGAGAATACCGGTCGTCCAACCCTCGCGGGTCACGTCCGAGACTGCGGCGATGCTCGGCTCCTACGCTCCGCTGTGGGTGGTGATCCAGGCGAATCACCCTCGCGAGATAACGCCGGAGTTTCGACGTTCGGTAGGTCTCCTCGTTGATAACGGCGTGCCCGTGCTCAACCAGGCGGTCCTCCTGCGCGGTGTGAACGACGACGCGGATACGCTCGAAGCGCTCATGCGGGAGCTCGTGCGGTGCCGGGTGAAGCCCTATTACCTCTTCCAGGGCGACCTCGCAAGCGGCACCTCCCACTTCCGTACGACGATAGACGAGGGGCTCGCGCTCATGACCGAGCTGCGGCGGCGCGTGACCGGCATCGCCGTCCCAACGTACGCGGTCGACCTCCCCGGCGGTGCCGGCAAGGTCCCCCTGACGGAGGCGGCAGTCGTACGGCGGGAGGCGCAGTGGTACATCCTGCGTGATCTCGACGGAAAGGAACACCGCTACCCACGTGAGCTGCGTCCGGACTCTCCCGGGGCGTCGCCGGGCTGACCCGATGTTGCACAACGGGTGTCTATCCGGCGGTTTTTGGGTATCTTCATCAGACCGCCGTATCGCCGGCGCATGAGTCGGCGTCGAGCCACCACCGAGGAACCATATGATCACCGCGTCAAATATCACGCTCCAGTACGGGCAGCGCGTCCTGTTCAAGGACGTCTCAATCAAGTTCACCCCGGGCAACTGCTACGGCATAATCGGTGCAAACGGCGCCGGCAAGTCGACTCTGGTCAAGATTCTCTCAGGAGAGATCGAGCAGGACAGCGGCGAGGTCATCGTCTCACCGGGCGAGCGAGTCGCGGTGCTCAGACAGGATCAGTACCAGTTCGAGCACCTGACGGCACTGCACACGATCATTCTCGGGCACGAGCGACTCTACCGTACGCTCGTTGAGAAGGACGAGATCTACGGGAAGAGTGAGTTCACCGAGGCCGACGGGATGCGCGCCGCGGAGCTTGAAGCGGAGTTCGCCGAGCTCGGAGGATGGGAGGCCGAAAGCGAGGCCGGCCGTCTCGTTTCGGGCCTTGGTCTGTCTGACGAGGTGCTCGAACGCTCCATGAGCGAGCTCGACGGCGGACAGAAGGTCCGGGTGCTGCTCGCCCAGGCGCTGTTCGGCAATCCGGACATCCTCCTGCTCGACGAACCAACGAACAACCTGGACCTTGAGTCGGTGAACTGGCTCGAGGAGTTCCTGCTCGGCTTCCGGAACACCGTGGTCGTCGTATCGCACGACCGCCACTTTCTCAACCGGGTATGCACGCATATCGCGGACATCGACTTCGGCAGGGTGCAGCTCTACGTCGGGAACTACGACTTCTGGTACCACTCGTCTCAACTCGCCCGCAAACAGCAGCGTGACGAGAAGAAACGCCGGGAGGACAAGGTCGCGGAGTTGAAGGCGTTCATTCAGCGGTTCTCGTCGAACGCGGCCCGGTCGCGACAGGCGACGAGCCGGCAGAAGCTCGTCGAGAAACTGTCTCTCGACGACATCAAGCCGTCAAGCCGCAGATCGCCCTACGTGGCCTTCACGCCGGAGCGCGAAGTGGGGAAGATCGTTCTCGAAGTCGCAGGCCTGTCGAAAGCGGTGGAGGACGAGCCGGTGCTCAGCGAGGTCAGTTTCACCGTACACCCAGGCGACAAGATCGCCTTCGTCGGCCCCTACCATCAGGCGAAGACCGCACTGTTCGAGATCCTTGCGGGCAGATCCGGTCCGGACTCCGGCGCGGTCGAATGGGGCACGACGATCACGCCGGGGTACTTCCCCAAGGACAACGGCTCGTACTTCGAGTCGGGCCTGAGTCTGCTAGAATGGCTGCGGCAGTTCACGCGGGTCGAGGACGAGGCCTATGTCCGCGGATTCCTCGGGCGCATGCTGTTCAGCGGCGACGAGTCGCTGAAGCCGGTGAGCGTGCTCTCCGGAGGTGAGCGCGTGCGCTGCATGCTCAGCAGGCTCATGCTCTCCTCGCCGAATGTGCTCATCATGGACGAGCCGACCAATCACCTCGACCTGGAGGCGATTACGGCGCTCAACGACGCGCTGATCGACTACCGCGGCGTTGTCCTCTTCGTCAGCCACGACCACGAGTTCGTCCAGACGGTCGCGAACCGGATCATCGAGTTCACTCCCACAGGGATAATCGACCGCACGATGCAACTCGACGACTACCTGCGAAGCGAAGATGTCCGCGCGACGCGCGACGAGCACTACCACGGGCATCATTTCCTGGAGATCTGACCATGCACCGCCGACGCGGCGCCCCGCAGTCAAGCGATCGCGCACGTGATCTCGTGCGGGACCTTCAGCAAGCCCTGCGCAGGGAGAGCTGGGGACAGAATGCGCTTCAGCTCGCATGGACCGCGGGGCCAGTGACCTACCTCGCGATCCAGGGCGGATACCTGCTCGGCTACGGCCGCACAGCCCCCGGAGATCTCGTTGTCTACTTCGCCGCCTACACCATCATCGCCGGCCTTGCCGCGATCTTCGTACGGCTGCTCTACCAGGCAACCAAGGGCCGAGAGACGGAGCGCGGCGTGCGGACGCTTCGCGACTGCCTCGACCGGCTTCCGCGTCTGCTGCTTCACGCTCGCGACGTGGCCCTGTCCGCCTGTTCTGAGGACGACGCGAGGCTGCTCGCGGCGAAGCATCTTCTGGCAAACCCGGACGCGAGTGAGCTTGCGGTTCTCACGGCGGTCCGGGAACTGGGTGGTTCGGACGACCTGGGGGCTGCGGTCCGGCGGATCGAGGTGTTCCGTCGCAACGGCATGCCGAGCCGAATCGTCTCGGAGCTTCCGGGGGTGGAGGCGGAAGTCGAACGGCTGTCCGAGGCAATCGCACCAAAGTCGCCGGACATCGCACGGCTTCTGCTCGACCGGGTCAAGGGTCAGGCGCCGAGCAAGCGTGAAGGCAGAGTCAGGACCGAAGGCTTCATTGAACGCGCCCTGGCTGCGGAGTCGGAGGACGACGAACACCTCATGAGCCTTGTTGACGTCGAAGAGATCGTAACATTCACGATCGAGATGCTCGTCGGGCGATCCCTGCCGCAGATAACCTTCGACTTCGTAGGCGATCGCGCCATTGCAGATGCCTGGAACGGGCTCGAGCGGGCCCGACGGGAGTTTCGCTCCCGTCTTCGCAGCCGCAACAGCCGGTTGCGCGTGACCGCCGAGCTCCTCTCGGACCGGATGGACGGTGTGGTGACCAGCATGGCCCGCATCCCTCATCTTCCGCAACTGCGTGACCAGGTCGTCACGGCTCTTGATGCGTGGGCCGCGGAGTACGATCATCCGGCGGGACAAAAGGCGGCAAGGGTCTCCTTGGAGTCGTTTCGCCGGACGCTGAGCGCGTACCGTTACCTCGAGCTGGCCGACTCGAGCCTGCATCGGTCACACGAACGCATGGTGGCGGCGATAGAGCGGTATCGCGACGTCGTGCGGCAACGAGCGTCCGGGACCGGGCCGGCGGTCGCGTTTGCGGACGCGAAGAGACCGAATACGCGGACCGGAGTTCGAATCAGCGAGAGTCAGATCGGCCTGGAGGAGCGTACGCGCATCGCCCTCGCGCGATCCGTTCGGGGGATCCTCGAACGCCACGGCCTGTGGGATGCGTCGTCGGCACTGCCTGATGAACACACGGTACTCGCGGTATCGGTTGAGATTCTCGGGGCGATCGAGGACTTCCTTCCGCTCTATCGCCCGGAGGTGCAGCAGGCTATCGAGCTGTGCCGGGCTCCGACGATAGAGGCGCTGGAACCGGGGCTTTCCGCCGATGTCCGCGCCGGCTGGACCGCGGCTCTTGTGGACGAGGTCCACACGAACCTGCCGGAATACGCGTTGCGACGGGTCCAGCAGCTTGTGCGGTTCCACGCGATGCACCTCAGTGACGCTACGTGTTCCCGTATAGCAGACCGGTTCGGTATAGACGTTGAGGCCCTCAGACGTCTCGACCGTGAGGCGGCAACCGCGGACACTCCCTGGTCGCGCAGACCCATGCGTATCCCCCGGCGGACTGATCGGCTCAGGCGGATCGGCGAACGCGCCGGTCGCGGCAGGTCAGACCACCCCGGCAGCGGCACCCCGCTCACCGGCGACGGTACGTGAGGTTGTGCCGCCGGTTCTGATGGACGAAGTGCTCGATCTCGTCACGCGTCAGAATCTCATGCTCCGTGAAGTACCTCCCAATGGGGTAGTCGAACTGGTGCTGCTTGCCGAGCACGACGTAGAGCTGTCTGCGATCGAGAAGCCCGAGCTTCAGCGCGGTATCGCCGAACAACTCCCCACGCGGAGAGGCGCGCAGCACGGTCGTCACCGACTCGAAATCAAGGAACCTGTAGGCCCGTCCGATCTCACCCACCTTGGGGCGAACGCGGTACTGCCACGTGACCGCATCTATCATGGTCTTCCAGTCGATCACCCGGTGGTAGTAGAGAAACTGCGCGAGGCGCAGCTCACTCCTGGGCACCGCGCCGCGGTAATACCTGCCGGCGCCGGTCTGGCCCGGTGACTCGGCCGTACGCGCTGCGGTCTGTACGATCCTCTGTCTCAGCGACTCGTCTGCCACGACCCGGCTCAGCACCCGGTACGCTCCGTGGAGCCGCTTGAAGGCCCGCTCAAGCGCTTCGGGCGGCTGTCCGAGCGCCCCGGCCCGGTCGGGATGTACCTGCAGCGCGCGCGCACGAAAGCTCACCGCGAGCTCCTGCTGCGAGAGTACGGCCACGGCCGAGGCGTCCTTCGCATACACCGACCCGTCTCCAAAGAGTATCCTGAGTGCCTGCTGGGCTATCCGCGGGGTAATCGTCTGCGCCATGGATCGGTTCTCTCCAAGTATCGGCCAAACCGCCCCTCAAGACAATACGCCTCCTCTCCTCTCCCCCCGAACGATCTTCGCCCACTTTTGTATATCCAACCCATCAACATTCGATTAAACTACACCCATGAACACCGACGTCATTCGCCTGCAGCGCAAAATAGGCATTGGCGGCGCCCTGACAATGATCGGCCTGCTGGCGACGGGCTTACCCATCCACCTGACGCGAATCCCGGACCGCACTGCCCTCACCTTCCTCGCGACGGCCACCGCGCAACAGTTCATCCTCCTCCTCGTCGTCTTCACCGCAACCGCAATCATCACCAACAACACCACCCGAGTCGTCCAGGTCGTGGTGATTTTTAGTCTTGGGCTCGTGGGGCAGGTCTCTGACTCTGCAGGAACGCTCACTGGGCTTACGGTGGCAGGTATTGCGCTCGTACTCGGCGCACAGTACGGGTTGTT
>SKQU01000151.1 GCA_007118855.1 Spirochaetaceae bacterium | reverse complement strand
CGAGAACGACCCGTCGCTGACCTCGTCTGAATGTGCGCTCTTCTTCGGAGAGAGGTTGATGTACAGCGAATCTGTCTCCCGATAGTAGTTGAACGTCACTGTTCTCCATCCTCCCTGCGGGTCCGGTCAGGAAAGCATTGGGCCCGGTCAGGCCGGCGGCAAGGGTGAATACGCGAAGGTACTTCCCAGACGCCGGAACGCTCCTCGGCAAGTCGATCGACGATCTGCCGATCCACACCTTCGTCGGCGACGAGTACCAACTATGCACCTACTTCGTACACAACGTCGTTCTTGAACACGCTCGCCGCATACGCAAGCGCCGCGCGCACTTCCTCCGGCGATATGTACGGGTGCTCCGTGACGATCTGGTCGATGCTTTCGCCCTCTGCGACCTTCTCGAGGATGGACTCCACGGAGATCCGTGTCCCGCGAATAACGGGTTTGCCGCCCATCACAGAGGGATCGGCAACGATGTGGCGATTCAGTTCCTCACTCATGATACCGCTTCACCTCGTACCCGGCGTCGTCATCCGGGCGCATGGACCTTGTCAGGGTCCAGATCGAGCGTGTACGAGAGGAGAGTCTCAACGTTCATCTTGCGTGAAGCAGAGAGTATTTCGATACCGGCAATCCTGCCGTCGGCGGTTGTATCCAGGTTCACGCCTTCTGAGATCTCGACCACCCCATCCGGCATTTCATCTCCCAGTTTCAGATATACTGCATCGACCTTGTCGTCATAGCGTACGATCATTGTGTTCTTCCTCCCTTCATTGGTCTGGGCGTGCCCCAGCCCGCCACAGGCGGCCAGGGTCGGGCTCTTCGGGGGTTCCGTCCGGCGAGCTGCGTGAGGGACTGCCTCACTCCTCGTGAACGTATTCCGCTATGCGCCGGCCATTCTTTATGAGCTTGTTTACAACCGTAGAGATATCAGTATTGCGGCGTCGTGCAACTTGCGCGACAAAGGAGAGCGCCTCCGCGTCCAGGAGCGCGACGTTCGTACCCGATTGATACGCGTCGTGATGCTTCCCGCGGACTCCGGCACCCAGATCCTCTCGCCGATACTCTGCTCTCATCTCGTCAGTCTTCTTCATAGATTTTTCTCTCGCCGCGGGTCATCAGCCGCGCGCTTATCACCCTGACAGCATTGTCCCGATCCGTGTGGGCACCTACAAGACACCGCTGCGCCTGGCTAATCCCAAACGTCAGGTAGCGCAGCTCAAGCTGGGAGTGGTCTGGATCTGAAAACGTGACCGCGAGAGGATCCCCAAACACCGTTGCCGCCTCGCGGAATGAGACGGCATGCTTCCGGAGATTGGCAACAGCCTTGTCAGCATCCCAGTCGAATCGAGTCATTGCCGTCGTAGCTCACTCATGATACCGCTTCACCTCATACCCGCCGTCGCGGAGGTACGCCTCGCGCCGTTGGTCCTGCAGGTCGCTCTGGACCATCATGCAGACGAGCTCGTCGAACTTGACCGTCGGATCCCAGCCGAGCTTCTCCTTCGCCTTGGACGGGTCGCCCAGAAGCAGCTCCACCTCCGCGGGCCGGAAGTACCGGGGATCGATCCGCACGCGCACCTCGCCGGTGCTCGCGTCCTTCCCCACTTCATCCGTGCCGCTTCCGCTCCACGTGATCCTCACGCCCACCTCCGCGAACGCGGCCTCGACGAAGTCACGGACCGAGTGCATCTCTCCGGTGGCGATCACGAAATCATCCGGCTCCTCCGCCTGAAGGACGCGCCACATCGCCTCCACGTAGTCGCCGGCGTATCCCCAGTCGCGCTTCGCGTCGAGGTTTCCCAGGTAGACGGTATCCTGGAGCCCCAGCTTGATCCGCGCGACGGCGCGGGTAATCTTGCGCGTGACGAAGGTCTCGCCCCGGATGGGGCTCTCGTGGTTGAACAGTATGCCGTTGGATGCGAAGAGCCCATAGCTCTCGCGGTAGTTCACGGTGATCCAGTAGGCGTAGAGCTTGGCGACTCCGTAGGGGCTTCGCGGATAGAAGGGGGTGGTCTCCTTCTGCGGCACTTCCTGTGCCTTCCCGTAGAGCTCGCTCGTTGATGCCTGGTAGAAGCGCACCTTCTTCTCCATCCCCAGGATCCGCAGCGCCTCCAGCAACCTGAGCGTCCCCAGCGCATCCGAGTTCGCAGTGTACTCGGGCGTCTCAAAAGACACCTTCACGTGGCTCTGCGCGCCCAGGTTGTAGATCTCATCCGGCTTCGTGTCCTGGATGACACGAATCAGGTTGGTGCTGTCCGTGAGGTCCCCGTAATGCATGAAGAACCGCACATTCTCCTCGTGCGGGTCGTGATAGAGGTGGTCCACACGGTCCGTGTTGAACAGAGAGGACCGACGCTTTACTCCATGCACGACGTATCCCTTGTCGAGCAGCAGCTCCGCAAGATACGCGCCATCCTGGCCGGTGATTCCTGTGATGAGTGCGGTTTTCATGGACTGTGATCCTGATCCCTGAGAAAGCTCTCTACCGGCGGGTCGCCTCTGACCTGGTATTGCTTTGCTCAACGGCGTGCGGTATGGTTCAGGTCGAATGCACAAGTTTCTGACTTCAGTGCGACGACGACTGTCTGCCTCTGGTACGGTGGCGCGGTGTCTCCTCAGGAACCCGCTTGTGGGAGTCGGCACGGTCCTTCTTGTTCTCAGCGCCTGCGCTTTGCCGACAGTTCGTGAACCGGGTCCTATGGATCTTGACGGTATCGCAACAGACGGCATTGATCTGCTCGTCAGTGACGGCTTCGCCTGGACTGCGGAAGGGTCCACCGTCGAGCGTCGGAGGCTTCGGTGGAACAGTGCTATCTTCGTCGACGAGGCGTTTCGGTGGGGATCAGTGCCGCGAGAGTTCCGTGGAAGATGGGCCGTCGCCGTCGAACTGGGCCGCACGGAGCCGCTGCGAGCCCAGTTCTCGGAGC
Source organism: Spirochaetaceae bacterium (assembly GCA_007118855.1). GTDB lineage: Bacteria > Spirochaetota > Spirochaetia > DSM-27196 > SLST01 > SLST01. Next base: position 125 of record SKQU01000151.1, on the reverse strand, counting down.
CCGGCTATCTCTACGCCATTCTATGGCGTTGGGATTACGGTTTTCAGCAACACCTACCCGAGGAGCTCCAGCACGACGTGAACCAATGGGAGATGGTTCATCCGGAATCCGCCGCGGTTCGACGG
>SKQU01000060.1 GCA_007118855.1 Spirochaetaceae bacterium | reverse complement strand
GGGACGGGGCGGGGGCTCCCCCTTTGGAGGCGCTGAGAGGCGCAGGCGGCACGCTCGCCGAAACGGCGCGGAGTCTACCCGTGGTTCCTGACGGTTCTCGCTGCTCAGCGCGCAACGTCGTCAAGAGAATGCCGAGTCGTTGTTACGGTCACCGCTCACGTTCCGATGCAAAGGAGTGCTTCCTGGGCAGCTTCACCCGACCACGTCACCGAACTGCTCATCGTTGCTTCCCAACCGAGGCCGACGACGCGCTCGCCGCCGCAGTGCCTGAAGGTTCCCGCACTGTCTCCGCCGATCCCGGTTCGGGCCGGCCGGCGGGTGCGGTGACGACGACCACAACGACCTCGGGCGGCGGGACGATCACCACCTCCACCGCCACCCGGCCATCGTCAACTCGACCCGGCATCGGCTCGTGCTGCAGGGTGGGGAGCACGCGGTCACCGTCACGCCCGTGCGGGGCGACCTCCAGGTCTCGGTGCGGGGCCGATCGGTCGAGCTCGAGCTACGCGACGGCGCTGCGGTACCGGGTGGAGTGAACGGGGAATCGGGTGACTGGCGTGCGACTCGCAGAGGGGAAAATGCCTTGGGGCGGATCAGTTCTTCAGTGCCTCTGCAACCGCCTTCGGGTTCCTTGCGGCGACCTTCAGCAGCGCCTGCGCAGGTCCCTCCGGTCTCCGTCGGCCTTGCTCCCAGTTCTGCAGGGTTGCCAGGCTGACTCCTATCATCATGGCGAACTCCCGTTGTGTCTTGTCGAGCTTCGCCCGGATGGTCCGTATGTCCTGAGGCTCGACCGTCGTGATTCTCGACGCCTTCATCGCGCCGCGCCTGATTTTTCCGGCCTGATGTATGCTCTCAGAGAGTTTGGCGAAATCCTGCTCGTTCATCTCAACTCCTCCCGCACCAGACGACTCAAGACCCGGCCTGTGGCGTAAGGTCATCCTGGTCGGTCTTGGCATAGACGTGGAGCATGTAGATCGTCTCGGTGGTGTTGTCCCAGTAGTAGATGATCCGCAGGCCGCCGCGCTTCCCGCGACCGTGCCCGCCCCACCGCACTTTCCGCAAACCCCCGGTCCCGCGTATCAAGGCTCCCTGGTCAGGTCGCAGCATCAGCACGCTCTGAAGCGATCGGTATTCGTCATCCGAAAGGAGCGTCCCGACCGTCTTGGTGAAGACTGGGGTCTCCACGAACCTCATGGTGAACTATACGCCATTGGCGGACTCGGGTCAACCCCATCGGTCATGTGCCACCACAACTGGTAGTGTTGAGGAGCAGTGCTTCATCTGCAGGGCTGTACGAAGCTCGTCCAGCAGTCTCGGTTTGTTCGGTACCGATTCGCCGCATATGTGGAGGAACGAACGTGTTCTCGCGGCATAGCTCACCGAAACGGCGGACTACACCGCGAAAATGCCGTCTCCCCGACCGCCATATTCGTTACTGCGGTACAATCAATGGTTATGTAGCCCATGGCAGTAAGCCTGTTCTACCTGTCGGTTGAACCAAGGTACCGTTCTTCGGAGGGTCACTTTGGCTCAAGATCGGATAGACAGCAATATCTCAGCGACCGCCGCAGACCGCGACGTTCACATGCGCTCCGACCGCGACGAGGAGATCCTCGCGCACGCATTCGTAAGACGACGACATGGCATGCCGTACGAGTACACGTGATTCGCCGAGATCGACGGCAGGATCGCCGGCATGGTGTCCGGCTACGTGGAGGGCGACACGCACCCGCCGGATCACGCTCGACGTGGCGGCGAAGAATGCTGCCGGCAGACGCTTCTACGAGCGGCGCGGCATGACGCCCGTGCCCGATTGGCCGAAGAGCCGACTGGGGCGTCGTGTCGTGCTGCGGGTGACGAAGTCTATCCCGTAGGCACGCCACGGGAGGCGTCCGATCCATCAAGCTACCCCTTGCGCGGACCGGTCCCCGAGTCCAACGGACTCTGTACGCCGAGCTTGTTGAGGTGCGTCGCGAAGCTGTGGCGAAGCGAGTGGACCGTGGCGCGCTTCGTGATCTTCGCGCCTCTGACCGCGCTTGCCAATTGCCGCTGGAGCGCCGTCGGGTGCAGGTGGTACCGATAGCTCCTTCCCGACTGCGGGTCCACCGATATCCGCTCGGACGGAAACACCCAGAACCATCTCCACGAGGTCTCCGCCTTCGCGTCCTTCGTCCCGAGCGCCCCGGGCAGCGGGACGTCGGGGTTGCGGTTCGCCCGGTCACGATCATAGACGATGCGGACATTCCGCAGATGCCGACGCAGGTCTGCGACGACCGTGCGAGGCAGAATCGCGTTACGATCCTTCGACCCCTTCGCCGCTCTCACGACGATCCGTCCAGGTTCGAACTCGACATCCTGCACGCGAAGCGAGAGGCACTCCCGCAGCCTCAGCCCGGCACCGTAGATCAGCTGCGCCATGAGCCGATAGGTCTCCGGCAGGCCCGAGATCACCTCGTTGACCTCAGGCCGAGTGAGCACCACCGGGAGGGTGCGAGGTCGTCGGGATCTGATCGTCTGCCTCAGTCCGTCGATGCGCCGACCGAGCACGTTGCGGTAGAGAAACAGGAGCGCGCTGAACGCCTGTTCCTGAGTGGACGCGGCGACATGACGCTCGACCGCCAGATACGTAAGGAAGCCCCGCGCGTGCCGATCCGAGAGATCGTCGCCGGACACGCCTGTCGTGTACGCGAGAAACCGACGCATCCAGCTTACGTAGCTCTTCTCGGTTCGGTACGACTTGTGCTGGATTCGCAGCACCTCGACCGCCCGCGCGATCAGCGCCTCCCGATCCGCCGCCATCGCCTCGCCTGCGTGACCCCGCCGAGCCCCGTCCACCGCGTACCAGTAGTGGCGAACCGCCTCAACCGCTTCGTTCACCGTCTCCGCAGTCGTCTCCTTCGCAAGATTCCCGCGAAACACCTCCACGGCAGCCTCGCGGCTCGCAACCGTCCGCGGTACGAGCCGCCTGAACGCCGCAAGATGCCTGACGGCCCGATCGACCGCGTCCGGCGAGAAGTGCGCGATCATCTCCAGGTACCGCCTGAACGCGCTATCCGGCAACGTCTGC
>SKQU01000077.1 GCA_007118855.1 Spirochaetaceae bacterium | reverse complement strand
GACGTCAACGACGAACCCGTCGATCTCCAGTTCGGTCCGGCCGTCGGCTCCCGCGTAGAGCTGCTTCAGGCTTTCGTGCAGCTCCCACTCATTGAGCCCTCCGATGCCGGACACGCAGCGCTTCCGATCAGAACTGGATGCGCACACCCACGGTCCCGCCGTAGTTCTGTCCGATGAAGTCGTACATCCCGGTGAGGTCGAGGCGGAGGATCAGGAGATTCACGCTGACCCCGCCGTAGGCGCGGAACGCCCAGCCGGTGGGCATGTCCGCGGTAACCGTAAGCCCCTGCGGCCCGAGCTTGGGGAGCGTCTCGCCGCCCTGCGCCTCCAGCGCGTCGTTGATCTCGGCGATCTTCTCCGGCGTGAGCGGCGGTGTCGACTTGAGCTCTGAGCGCAATCCGCCGCCCGCGCTGCCGAAGCCGATCGAGGCGCCGGCGCCCAGGTAGGGCGTGAAGAGCAGGATGTCCTTGCTCGCCTGGACGGTGAAGTCGAGGACGTTTGCGCGCCAGAAGTACTCGATCGTCGGGCTTTCCATCGTCAGGGTGTAGGTCGTTCCGTCGCCCGGATCCTCGAACGAGGTGATCTGGACTTCGTCGGTCAGACCGGAAAGGCCGATCCTCGCATCGAGGAAGTTGTACCCGCCGCCCACGGAGAGCTTGGGTGCGAGTCCGCGGCCGCGCAGGAGGTTCACGCGCACGTCGGCTCCGGCGAGCAGATAGTCGAACTCGAAGCCCTCGATGAGTTTCGTCGTGTCCACGGCGGGAGGAATCGTGCCGAACTTCGCGCCAACGTCGAACGGCAGCATGAAGCCGCCCAGGCGCGCCTCCACCGTGTAGGCCGGAAGCGGTCCGCCGAACCGGTCGAGGTACCCGAAGACCTCGCTCGATTCGATGCCGTCCGAAAGGTCGAGCACGTCGAGCACCGGTTTCAGCGCGGGGTAGGGGATCGTGCTGAAGCCAATGGTCGCGCCGATGCCGAACCGGGGAAACTGCCCGATGTAGGCGTCCGACCAGGTGAGACCGACCGAAGAGTTGAGCGGCAGGCTGTTCGCCACGCCGGTTGCGAAGTCCTGGATTCCCTTTTCGTAGCTGCTGAACTCGGTCTGGGCGAAAACAAAACTCGACGCCACGAGCAGCGTCAGAACCACGATCAGTGTTCGTTTCATGCGAAGCCTCCGTCCGCAAAGATACCACAGCGTGCAGGATTTCCAAGCGCCGGCCGTGATTTTGCGGATAATGGAGAAAAAAGGCCGTCCCGACGAGGGCCGGGACGGCCGTGAGACGGGGGCGCCGTCGTCTCAGATGTCGTAGTAGAGCGCGAACTCCCACGGGTGCGGTCGCAGGTCGAGCGCCTTCACCTCGTTGTCCATCTTGTACCGGATCCAGGTCTCGATCACGTCCGGCGTGAACACGTCGCCCTTCAGGAGGAAGTCGTGGTCCTCGTCGAGCGCTGTCAGCGCTTCGCGCAGCGTTCCCGGCGTGGTGGGAACCTTCGCGAGCTCCTCGGGCGGAAGGTCGTAGATATCCTTGTCCAGCGGCTCGCCCGGATCGATCTTGTTCTGGATCCCGTCGATCGCCGCCATCAGCATCGCGCTGAAGCCCAGGTAGGGATTGCCGCTCGCGTCCGGACAGCGGAACTCGAACCGTTTCGCCTTCTCGCTCTTCGAGTACATGGGGATGCGAACCGCCGCAGAGCGGTTGCGGCGGCTGTAGGCGAGGTTGACCGGGGCCTCGAACCCCGGGACGAGCCGTTTGTAGCTGTTGGTGGTAGGATTTGTCAAGGCGAGCACCGCCGGCGCGTGCTTGAGCAGGCCGCCGATCGCGTGCATCGCGGTCTCGCTCATGCCCGCGTAGCCGTCACCGAAGAAGAGATTCTTCCCGCCCTTCCAGATCGACATATGCACGTGCATGCCGCTTCCGTTGTCGTTCCACAGCGGCTTGGGCATGAAGGTTACCGTCTTCTCGTGCTTGCGGGCGACGTTCTTGACGATGTACTTGTACTTGAGCAGGTTGTCCGCCATCTGCACGAGCGGCTGGAACCTCATGTCGATCTCGCACTGGCCACCGGTCGCCACCTCGTGGTGCTGCGCTTCCACGGGGATCCCTATGTGCTCGAGCAGCAGCACCATCTCGCTGCGGATGTCCTGCAGGCTGTCGGCCGGCGGCACCGGGAAGTAGCCTTCCTTGTAGCGCGGCTTGTACCCCAGATTCGGGTTCTCCATGCGGCCGGTGTTCCACCGTCCCTCGACCGAGTCGACGTGGTAGTAACCCTCGTGCTCGTTCTGGTCGAAGCGAACGTCGTCGAAGATGAAGAACTCTGCTTCCGGTCCGAAGAAGACCGTGTCGCCGATGCCGGCCGACTGCAGATACGCCTCCGCCTTGCGGGCGATGTTCCGCGGATCGCGCGTGTAGTCCTCCCCCGTGATGGGGTCGCAGATATTGCAGGTCAGGACGAGCGTCTTCGCGGCCATGAAGGGGTCGATGAACGCGGTCTCCGCGACCGGCTTGACCAGCATGTCCGACTCGTTGATTGCCTGCCACCCGCGGATGCTCGATCCGTCGAAACCGAGCCCCTCTTCGAACGTGTCCTCGTCGATCACCGTCGCGGGGACCGAGAAGTGCTGCCAGATTCCGGGAAAGTCCATGAATCGCAGGTCGACGATCTGCACGTTCTCTTCGCGCATCAGCTTGAGTACATCAGTCGGGTTGCTCACTTCAGCCATTCCTTTTTCCTCCAGGTGCACCATGACCCTCCGTCACGGCGCGAGATTCTTTCCTGTTGACCAGCAAAAAACGTGCCAAGACATCCGTCCGCATAGACCCCTACCTCGAAAGCCTTTATGCCCTGGCTGCGGAATCGCGCGCTGAGCTAAGCCACATATTCGTAGGAATGTCGGGGAGGATCCTACGAAACGGTACTAGTGGGGAGCAGATCCTACGCCCAGGTAGACGTTTGCAGGCCGCCTGCCGGCAGCCGGTCGCCCGATTGACCCGAATGCGCGGGCCCCGTATGCTCCTCGCATGGCCGACACACCTTCGCCTGCGCATGGCGCCGTCTTTCATACGATGGAGCAGGACCGATCCTGGTTCGATGCCGACCTGCTCGACCGCTTCGAGCGCTACGCGCGCGTCCATACTACCTCGGACCCGCACTCGTCGACCACCCCGACGACCGATCGCCAGTTCGACCTCGCGCGGATGCTCGAGGACGAGTTGCGTGCACTCGGTGTGCCGGACGTCATGCTCGACGAGCACTGCAATCTCGTGGCGAAGCTTCCCGGGACCGCCGCCGGCGGCGAGCCGATCGGCCTGATGGCGCACATGGATACCGCGCCGGACTTCAGCGGCGAGGCGGTCAACCCGCAGATACATTACGACTACGACGGCGGCCCGATCGCCCTCGGCGAGTTCGTGCTCGACCCGAGCGAGTATCCCATGCTGTCGCGGTACGTGGGGCAGACGATCGTGACGACCGACGGCACGACGCTGCTTGGCGCGGACGACAAGGCCGGCGTCGCGGAGATCATGAGCGCCGTTGCGTACCTCATCGAGCATCCGCGGCTGCCGCGGCCCGACCTAGAGATCGTGTTCACGCCGGACGAGGAGACCGGCCGCGGGATGGAGACCTTCCCCGTGGACGCGCTTCGCTCCGCATTCTGTTTCACCGTCGACGGGACCGATGAGGGGAGCATTGAGGCGGAGTGCTTCACCGCCTGGAAGGCGACCGTGACCTTCACCGGTTACGCGATCCATCCGGGCAGCGCGCGCGGCCGGCTCGCGAACGCCGCCGCGATGGCCTCGATGTACGCCTCGCTGCTTCCGCGCTCCGAGAGCCCGGAAGCGACCGACGAGCGCTACGGCTTCTACTGTCTGACCGAGATCTCGGGGTCGATCGCGCAGGCGCGGCTTAGCGTCATCGTGCGCGACTTCGATGCACAGATCGTAGAGCGGAGACTTGCCTTCCTCGAGACGCTCGCACGGACGGTCGAGGGCGCCTATCCCGGCGGCAGCGTGAGGGTGGAGACGGTGCGCCAGTACCTCAACATGGCCGAGTTCCTCGAGCCGCACCCCCGGGTCGTCGAGCGGATGATGGAGGCGGTCAGGCTCACCGGGATCGAACCGACGCTTCATTCCATCCGGGGCGGCACCGACGGCGCGCGGCTCGGCGAGAAGGGAATCCCTGCGCCCAATCTGTTCACCGGTGGCCAGAACCTCCACGGCCGCTACGAGTGGATCGCCCTGCCGGCCATGGTCCGCGCGTCGAAGAGCATTCTCAACCTCGTGCAGCTCTTCGCTTCCGCCTGAGGCTACTGCCCGCCGTCGCGGTAGACGCGCGGCACGCGCGTGCCGACGTTACAGGTGATTTCGTACGCGATGGTGCCGCAGAGGTTCGCGAGCTCCTCGGCCGTGGGTGCGCCCGGCGTGTACCCGAACAGCGTCGCCTCGTCGAAGCGCGACACGCTGCACTCGGGTCCCAGGTCGACCATTATCTGATCCATGCAGACACGGCCGACCACCGGGTAGCGTACGCCGTTGATCGCGACGTCCGCCCGGTTCGAGAGCAGGCGATTGTACCCGTCGCCGTACCCCACCGGGATCGTCCCGATGTGCGTCCGCCGCGGCGCCCGCCAGGTGACCCCGTACGAGACCCCGGCGCCGGCCTCCACCTCCTTGATGAAGACGACCCGGCTTCGCAGCTCCATGACCGGACGCACGTCGAGCCGACGCTCCTGTTCGTCCGACGGGTAGTACCCGTAGGCGAGTATCCCGGGGCGCACCATGTCGTACCAGGAATCCGGATGGCCGAGCAGGCCGCCGCTGTTCGCCGCGTGTACGATGCCCGGCTCGATTCCCGCGGCCCGGATCGCGGACAACGCCGACTCGAAGGCCGCGAGCTGCCGCTTCGTGTACTCCGGGTCGCGGCCGTCGGCGACCGCGAAGTGTGTTGCCACCCCGCCGAGCTCGAGCGACCCGCATTCCACGACGGCCCGGGCGAGGTCCGGGGCCTCGTCCGGTCGACAGCCGATGCGGCCCATCCCCGTGTCGATCTTGAGGTGGACGCGCAGGGTGCGCTCCCGGCGCCGCGCCAGAGCATCGAAGAGCCTGACCTGCCCCTCGTCGGCGACCAGCGGGCTGAGCGAGTGCTCGACCACTTCCGCACATTCTTCCGGGGTGGCCAGGCTGTAGAGCAGGATGGGGAGCGACACTCCGGCGCGGCGCAGCTCGATGCCCTCGTCGACCCTCGCGACCGCCAGACAGTCCACACCGAGCTCGGCAGCCGCGAGCGCGACGCGGATCATCCCGTGACCGTACGCGTCTGCCTTGACCGCGAGGCAGAGCATGGGAGCCCGGCGCGCGGCCTTCGCGGCTCGCCGGATCTCCTCGATATTGTGCCCCAGATGGTCCAGGCGGATGATTGCCCTGGTTGCTCCCATGCCCCGTGATGATAGAGTCTGTTGGCGGCCGCGACAAGGTTCTCATGGAATGGAACCGCCTTTTGGTGGTATAATAAGAGGTGCCCATGAACCGACGTCTTATCGCCCTGCCGCTCCTCCTTCTCCTGCTCTGGTCGTGCGGCGAGAGCCCGCTCTTCATGGGCAGGGTCGACGACGATGCAGACGTGCGCGTGACGACGATCAGCGCCGGTTCCATGCTCGCCCCGGGCGCCGAGGTGCCGCTCCGCATCGAGCGTGACCCGCTCTACCGTGGCGACGACGCGACTAACGACCGTCTCCTGGCGGAGATCCTCGATCACGAGGGCACGCTGCTTGCCGAGCAGACCTACGACGCGGTCAACGACGCAACCGATCTCGTTCCGCTCGTGCTTCCGGACCTGGAAGACGGCCTCTACACGCTGCGGACGAGCTACTTCGACGGCACCGAGCTGATCGCCGAGCATTCGGTCCGCTTCTTCGTGACCACCGGGACGTACCGGATTCTCGGGTTGACTTCGTACCCGGCGAGCTCGCACCCGCAGGCCGACGGGCTCCTGCGGCTCTCGCTCGATCTGCCGGCGCAGGCCGATCCCTACCTCGTCTGGACGCTCAACGGCGTGGTCGTCGAGTCCGGTTTTCTCTCGGAGACGGGGGAGACGATCGCCGTACAGGCTCCGGCGGCTCAGGGAGTCTTTCCCATCCGGGTTGATCTCTATCCCCACTGGGTCGACGACGCGACGATGCGCGGGGTGCGCCCACCGGTGACCTACCGCGGCGAGCTCTTCGTGTCCAACGCTCCGGCGCTCTCGCGCACCGATCTCGGTCCCCGGGAGAGTTACTTCGCCCTCTATCACTTCCGGGGGTCGGTCCGCGACGACGGCGTTCGAACGGGGTGGTTTCCGGCGCGCGATTTCGGCGCGCGCGCCGTCGGTACCCCTGAACTGGCCGCACGGGCGGACGCCTTCGGCTACCTGCTCGACGGGAGCTCCGGGTTCCGGATCGACGGGGCCGTCTGGCCGGCCTACGGAGACGAGCTGTCGCCGGTCTCCATTTCGTTCCGACTCCTGCCCGACCGGCTGAGTCCGGAGGCGGTGCTCCTTGACATCTCGCTGCGGACAACCGGTCTCGCGACGGTTCTGATCGACGAGTCGGGCCGCATAGGGCTGCGTCCGGCGATGCTCGACCGGGACGTCTGGTCGTCGGCTCCGGTGGTTCGGGCAGGTCAGACGGAGACGGTCACGATCTCGATCGTCCCGGGGCGGGAGTCCGGCTCCGTGGGGTTCTACGCGGGGGGGCTGCTCGTCTCCACGCATGAGGTTGCGGGCATCTCGCTCGCGCCGCTCGGCTCTCCTCGGATGGTCGCCGGCGCCGGTCGGTGGTCGTTGATCGAGGGGTCCACGACGATCGGCGCCGCGGACGGAGGGTTCGCAGGCGTCATCGACGAGTTCGGCGTGTTCTTCCGCGACGGCGAGCACCGCGCAGCGATCAACGCGTCGCTCTTCCTCGACAGTCTTAGAGCAAGGTACGGCGATCGCCTGCTCTACGCGCTTTCGTTCGACCAACCGGCCGCCCTCGACGACCTCACGGTTGACGGTGAGGTCTCCGTAGAGGGAGGGACGCTGCGACTCGCAGCAGATGCATCGGTTGAGTTCCCGGCTCTTCTCTTCGACGGGGAGGATCTCATCCTCACCTTCGACGTCGCCTCGGCCGCCTCGGCGCAGGTGCGGCTCTTCGACCTGCGCTCAGGTGATCTGCTGGCCACGGTGCCCATTCCCGACGGCCGCGAGGCTTCCGCCTTCGATCTGCTGCTGAGTCACCGCGAGTCCCGGTTGTCGCTTGCCTACCGCGGCACCGAGCAGGTGGCGGACGACGACGCCGGGGCGTTCACGGGAGTCAGGGTCGAGCTCGCCACGCGCGAAGCGGACGGAGACGAAGAAGGTTTACGGCTCGTGAGCATCGTTGCCCGCAGGGACGCGCCCGAGATACCGCGCGGACTCCTCCAGGTATCGGACGACTGAGTCCGCCGTGCTGTCGGCCGCTGCTGGAAATGGCGTCGGTCCCGGTGTAGAATCAGGCCCGTAGCTGAGGGAGAATGCCGTGTCACGGGTCCTTGTCGCGCTCATGCTCGCTTCGTGTCTCGCCTTCGTGCTGCCGGCGCAGACCTTCTCCGAGCGTCAGGAGATCGCGATCTTCCGGCTCAGTTACTATGGTCAGCCCTCGGTGCCCCCGCCGCCCGGGGTTCGCGTGGAGATCCGCGGCCGTCACGGCTCCCTCTCGATCCTCCTGCGGGGGACGGGGAACCCGGCCTACGACGATCTGTTCGTCCGTGCCTTCGGCGCGGTCGACGAACAGATTCGAGGCGTGTTCATCAATCTCGGTCGCTTCGACGTGATCGGAATGCAGCAGCGCCTCACCGAGGAGAGCGTGGACGACTTCATCGCCGCGCTCAGCGACTACCGGGCGACGGAGGCGGAGATCCCGGAGGCGGTGCTGCTGGGGCAACAGGCGTTCACCGAGCGCGACTTCCGCCAGCTCGCCGGCGGCTTCGTCGTCGTGATCCCTTCGGTCAGCTGGTTCGATCTGCGCCGCGACCGCGAAGGGCGGTATACGGCCGAGATGCAGACCTCCTTCACCTTCATCGACGTGCAGGAGGGGCGCACCTTCGGGCAGTTCTTCATCGAGACCTCCGGTTCCGACAACCGTGCCGAGTCGGCCGTCCGTTCAGCGGTCAACGCGCTTCCGGCGGAGCTCTCGTTCCGCGTGCGCTCGATGCCGGAGTTCCAGCTCAAGACGGGTGTCCTCGAGGTGACCGGCCGCGAAGTGATCGTCGAGTTCGGCCGGAACATGGGGCTGCAGCGCGGCGATGAGTACGCGATCGTCGCCGAGCGCGTGCTCTCAACCGGTCACATCGCCACGACGGAAACAGGCCTGCTCGTGATCCGTGACGTCCACCAGGACTTCAGCTACGCGCGGGTCATCTACGCCAATCCCCGCGCGCGCGTGGGGGACCAGCTCCACGAGGTGCCCCGACGCGGGTTCGAGACGCAGGTCTACTACGACGTGCTCACCGACGGCATCGAGATCTGTTCACTCGTGGGGCTGAAGGCGGTCGTGAGCCGCGGCTTCTACGACTGGCGGCCGTTCGTCGCCGTCGAGATTCCGTTCCGCGGCGCGATAGGGACCGAACGGAACCGGTTTTTCCCGCTGAACATGGTGCTGGGCGGCGAGTGGAACGCCTACCTCGGACGTCTGCGGATCACACCGTCGGCCTCCGTCGGCCTGGGCGGGGCGGTGCCGCTCGGTTCCGAGTCGGACCGCGATCGGTTCTATCTCACGCACGTCGGTGGAGTCGCGCGGCTGACCGGGAGCCTGCTCCTGGGACGGGACGTTCTGGTTTCTGTACAGACCGGGCTGGGATACTGGCTCTCGGTCTTCGACGAAAGCGTGACGAGGCAGTATCCGCCGCTCGCCGGGTACGGCGGGCTCGTGATAGGCGGCGGCGTCACCTTGAAGTAGCTTTGGAACAGGAAAGAGGAGGAAGCTGTGCGTGCCACGGTTCTGATAGTGACGGTCGTCTTGCTTGTCCTCGCCGGGTGCGCCTCGGCTCCGCCGGCCGACCCGGGCAGCGACGATTACTACCTGGGCGCCGGCCGGGGCGAATCCCTCGGTGAGGCGATGAACGCCGCGAAAATGGATGCGGTGCGCAAGGCGGTCATCGATCTCATAGGCGCGGAGGCTGAAGCGGCTCAGGCGGGCGAGCTCGAAGACGTGCTTTACTCGACGCGGAATCCCAACGCGTATGTCTACAACGAGACGATGGAGACGCTCCATCGCGACGGATCGCTCATTGACGGCGACCTGCGCTACGAGATTCGCATCCGGGTGAACGTCCCGGCGGTACGCCGGACGCTCGAGGCGAACGGCATCCGGGCCGACGTTGCCCGCCCGCCGGCCGCGCGGCCGGCGGATCAGGACGCCGGCGCGACGGACCGCGACGAGCGGGAGACCGGCACTGTCGCAGCGATCCCGGCGCCGGACCCGGTGGAGGTGAGCCCGGCCGAGCGACGGTTCATCTCGCGCTACGTCGATACGATGACCTACATGGTCTACTTCGCCGACCGTGCAGTAGACGAGATCCCGGATGGTGAGTTCGTCCTACGCAGCGCCGTCAACCAGGCGAACGGCTATCTCGTCTCGCGGGGGCATCTCGTCGTTGATGCCGCCCAGGTGGAGCAGCTGAGGCGCGACCAGGAGCTCGTCTACGAGGAGCAGACAGGGCGTGAGCTCTCGCTTCTGCAATGGGTGGCGCGTCGGCTCAATGCGGACGTCTACATAGAGATCGACGCGCGCACATCATCGCGCACGAGCGGCAGCGGCCATTACGCCACGGCGGACGTGACGCTCAGCATGTACGAGACCTCGACGGGCCAGATCCTCGGATCGGTCAACCGCCGCAGTCAGGAGAGCTTCAGCCGCACGAGCCAGGCGGACGCCGCGGTCAACGCGCTGCAGTCGACCGTGCACCAGGCGATGCCGCAGGCGGTCGACATGTCCGAGCGGCAGATGGAGCGGATGCTCACGCGCGGGATACGCTACGAGCTCGTGCTGCAGCGCCCACCGGACGCGCGCAGTCTGTCGCGGTTCCGGACGGCGATGCAGGAGGAGGTGCGCACCATTGCGACGGTGAGCCAGTCGCCGCAGGAGGTGCTCTATGAGGTGTTCTTTGTAGGAAGCTCCGACGACCTGATCGATCTGATCTTCGTCGTGTCCGACCGGGTCGCGGGGTTCGACAGCCTGGACCTGGTCATCAGCCGGGGCCGATCGCTTACCTTTGACGCAGGATTCTAGGAGGAGAAGATGGGAACAAGATCGTGGGTTATTGCAGTCGCAGCGGTGGTCGCGCTCATCGCCATGGGGTGCGCGAGCGGTCCCGAAACGCCGCGCGCGGAGTTCGCGCCGGCGAGCTTCCGGATCATCGAGCACAAGAACAGCGCGCTCGGCGGGGACGTTCCGGACTGGACGAGTATGGACGAGGGGGCGCTCGAGGAGGACGACCGGTTCGACGGCAAGTACGTCTTCCGGTTCGAGGAGACCGGGCGGAACCTTACCGGGGTGCGCACCGTCGCGGACAATATGAGCGCTCCAAGCGAGGTTGCGCGGCTCGTGAGCACACGGGTGCGCCAGGTATTCGCCGGAGCGACGGTGGGTGACCAGGACTTCGTCGAGACCTACTTCGAGAACGTCGTGCGCACGGTCTCGGAGACCCAGATCAGCGGGCTTCGCAAGTACGGCGACTTCTGGGTTCACAAGGAGTACCTCAACCCTGACGGCAGCCCCGGCGAGCGCGAGTACGCCTACTATACGCTCTACACCGTCGACAGGGACATCATCCATGAGCTCATCCGCCGGGCGATAGACGGGATCGAGGCGAAGACCGAGGAAGAGCTGACCGCGCGCGAGCGGGTGAGGCAGATTCTGCAGGACGAGTTCTAGACGCGATGATGCGGACCTGGAGGGCCGTCTGCGCGGCGCTCGCCGTACTCCTCATGGCGGCGTGCACCACGGGGCCGGCAGGGCGGCGTGCGGCTCCGGACTGGGTGCTGAACCCGCCGGGCGGAACCGACCGGCACGAGTACTTCGTGGCGAGCGGCAGCGATCGCGACGGTGACGCCGCGGCGGCCGAGGCGCAGGCCGCCGGATCGCTTCTCACGCAGATCCATCAGGCGCTTGGGGTCGACGTGTCGGTGTTGACGACCGCCGAGGCGCGCGCCACGCTCGACTCCTACGAGGCGTCGGTCAGGCAGGAAGTCGTCCAGTCCGGCGGCGGACGCGTCGAGGGGTTCCGGATCGCCGACCGCTACCTGGTCGAAGGGGACGGCCGGGTCACCGTGCACCTTCTGGGGGTGTACGAGCGCGCCGCCTTCCTCGCCGAGCGCAATGCCCGCCGGGCGCTCCTTGCCGAGCGCGAGGCCCTCCTGCTCGAGCCCGAACGCCGTGCCGACGCCGACGCGG
>SKQU01000117.1 GCA_007118855.1 Spirochaetaceae bacterium | reverse complement strand
GCTCAGGTACGTGCATGCGCCGGTTCAGGACAAGGTCGGCATCGTCACCGGCGGCGGAAGCGGTCACAAGCCCGCGTTCATCGGGTACATCGGACGGAACCTTGTAGATGCCGTAGCGGTGGGAGAGGTTTTCTCCTCGCCTACCGCCAGATCGTTCTACGACGCGATCAAGTCGGCCGACGCGGGGAAGGGTGTGGCGGTGCTCTACGGTAACTACGCCGGGGATAACATGAACGTGAAGATGGCCATGGAGGAGGCCCAGGACGACGGAGTGGAGGTGAAGCGGGTCATCGCGAATGACGACGTCCCGAGCGCCCCTGCAACTGAGCGGGAGAACAGGCGAGGCGTTGCCGGAGAGATCCTCATGTGGAAATGCGCCGGAGCCAGGGCGGCACACGGAGCCTCACTCGACGAGGTGATCGCGGTTGCGCAGAAGACGATCGACAATACCCGAAGTATTGGAATCGGCCTCTCTCCGTGCACGATACCTGCAGTGGGCAAGCCCAACTTCACGGTGGAGCCGGGCACGATGGAGGTAGGAATCGGCCACCACGGTGAGCCCGGGATTCGCGTGGAAGAGATCAAGTCGGCAAACGAAATGGCGGAGATGTGCTTGGACGTCGTCTTGCCCGACCTGCCGTTCGCCGCCGGCGATGAGATCGTCGTTCTCGTGAGTGGTCTCGGAGCCACTCCCGTGATGGAGCTCTACATCTTCTACAATCGCGTTGCTGAGATCCTCGCACAGAAGAAGATCGCGGTGCACCGGCCGTATGTGGGCAACTACTTCACGAGCCTCGAGATGATGGGGGTGACCCTTACCGTGTGCAAGCTCGACCATGAGCTCAAGGAGCTTGTCGACACCGACGCCTATTCTGTTGGGCTGCGCCAACGCGCGCTGTAGCATCGCTACCGGAAGGAGACACAGTGGCAGACGGTTTTCTCAACAGCGACGGGCAGGTGATTGTGCAGCGCATGATCTCGATTATCCACGAGAACCGTGCTTACCTGAGCGAGATTGACGGTGCGATCGGCGACGGTGACCACGGCATCAATATGGACAAGGGGTTCACTCTCGCGGAGAACGAGATTGCCGGGCAGAAGCTTTCCATGTCCGACGCTCTGACGACGCTGGGCCGAACGCTCGTCATGGAGATCGGCGGGGCAATGGGCCCGCTCTACGGTTCGATGTTCCGCCGCATGGCGCGTGTCAGCAAAGACCAGGAGCGTGTCACGACTCACACGCTCAGCGGAATGCTGGAGGCCGCGGTTGCGAGCATCGCTGAGCTCGGTGATGCGAAGCCCGGCGACAAGACACTCGTCGACACGCTTGATCCCGCCGCGAAGGCCGTCGCGGCCGCCGCAGAGCGCGGTGCTCCACTTGCCGAGGCGGTGGATGAGATGATCGCGGCGGCCGAGGCGGGATGGCGGTCCACTGAGGATATGGTTGCGAGGATCGGCCGTTCGGCTCGCCTGGGCGAACGGTCGCGCGGCACGCTCGACGCGGGTGCGACAAGCTGTTACCTCCTGCTCAAGAGCATGGGTGAGACCATGAAGGATCTCGCGTCGGCCGGAAGCGCGTGAGAGGAAGACATGAAGATAGCCGTGGGATGTGATCCTAACGCGTCGGGTCTGAAAGCCGAAGTGATCGGCGAGATGCGGGAGCTCGGTCACGAAGTAGTCGACCTCGGCTCGGACGATCCGATCTACGCGAACGTCGTGATCGAGGTTGGAGAGGCGGTCGCCGCCGGGCGATTCGACCGTGGAGTCGTGCTCTGCGGCACGGGGATCGGAGCGAGCATCGCGGCGAACAAGGTGCCCGGGGTCTACTGCGCGCTCGTTACCGACGCCTACCAGGCTGAGCGCGCCGCGCTCAGTAACAACGCGAACGTCATCGCGCTCGGCGCGCAGGTCACCGGACCGCAGGTCGGACGTCTACTCGTGCGGACCTACCTTGCGAACGCCTATGTGCCCGGCGGACGAAGCGAGCCGAAGATCCAGCGCATTGCCGAATACGCCGGCCAGCATCAGAAGTAGAGGCCCCTTTTCGCCCGCGGGCGATCGGCGTGGGTCCGGGAGGTTACGATAGTCCGAGCAGTTCCTCCCAGAGCTGGATGATCACCTGCTGCGCCTTCGGGCCGCGCCCGCTTGCGCGGGCCGCCTTGAAGATCTCGTCGGCTGCGGCGGTGATTGGCGTGGGGACGTTGTTTTTGCGGGCGAGCGCGAGCGCGTAGCCCATGTCCTTAAACAGCACGTCGACGCTTCCTCCAGGAACGAAGTCACGCTCGATGATTCCTGGCGCCGCAACATCAAGGACGGCGGACGCCGCCCATCCTCCGCGGATAGCCTCGTAGAGTTCCTTCGCGTCGAGTCCCATCTTCCTGCCCAGGGCAAAGCTCTCGGCGATGACGCTGAACGTCGCTGCGACGATCATATTGTTGACGAGCTTCGCGACCTCGCCCGCGCCGATTTCCCCGACCCGCACGACCGACCCGCCAATGATCTCGAGCACCGACCGCGCCCGTTCGCACAGCTCCTCGGACCCGCCCATCATGATCGAGAGTGTGGCGGCCTTTGCCCCGCCCTCGCCACCGCTCACCGGCGAGTCCACGAAGCCTATGCCGAGCTCACGAAGCTCTTGCTCGAGCGCTATCGTGACGGTGGGCTCGGTCGTGCTTGTGTCAACGATGAGCGAGCCTTTTGCCATGACCTTTGCGAGTCCGCCTTCGCCGGTTACAACGGTTCGGACAATCTCACTCGACGGCAGCGAGAGCAGGACGATGTCGCACGACGAACCGAGATCCGCGAGCGAATCCGCCTCCCGAGTTCCGTCCTTTACGCCGTCTGCACTCACCACGGCCTTCGCCTTCGCGCTGTCCACGTCGAAGACGACGACCGGCTGCGTTGCCGCAAGATTCCGCGCCATGTGCCCGCCCATAATCCCAAGACCTACGAATCCCACACTCATGCTCCACCTCTCTTGACTGATGCTATCGCTATGCGATGCTCATGGTAACAGTATTGCGACGGTGTGCAAGCTGTCGGATGCGGAGGGTGGGGCGGGTAGGGTCAATCGCGCTCTCT
>SKQU01000390.1 GCA_007118855.1 Spirochaetaceae bacterium | reverse complement strand
TCGCGAGGCGGAGATCGAGACTGATCCGCGGAAGGCGGCTGAACGGGCGATCGAGCTGAAGCAGATGCTCCACGATCTGCACGACAGGGCGAACGAGACGCTCACGGTCGTCTCCGCCGACGAGCACGGAACGCTTCGGGTGGCGAGCACGCTCGAGCGCGAACTGGTGTTCCTCGCGAGTCACACCGTTCATCACATGGCGATCATCCGGATGATTGGAGAGCTTCTCGGGAGAGCCGTTGCGGACAGGTTCGGGGTTGCTCCGTCGACGCTGCGGCACGAAGCCCGTGCGGGTTGACCGGCGGTTCGCATGTGCACGCTGACCTGGCAGACCCATACGCAGGGATACCGACTCCTTTTCACCAGGGATGAGTTGCGTGCCCGCTCGCCGGGGCGTTCACCCTCCGTCCGCTTCGCTCGCGGGATCGCCTATGTATCTCCAACGGACACCGAGCGCGGCGGGACGTGGATCGGGGTGAACGAGCTCGGCGTCACCCACTGCATCGTCAACACCTACGGCGGGCCGATCGCCCGGGGCCTCAGGGATCACCTCGTCGAGCTTGCCCCGGCGGGAGGACCGCGCCCTGCCCGCCACCCGGACGGGACACGCCCGAGCCGCGGCGCGCTCGTCCGCCACCTCCAGTACTGCGGTTCACCGCAGGAGGCGGAACGTGCTCTCGCCGAGTGGCCGAGCGGCGAGGTTCCGGACTTCTGTCTCATCCAGTTCGCCCCGGGGTACGCTCCCACGGCCTTCCTCAAGGAGAACGGTGTTCTATACCGCGCGTCAGGAATCCTGCCGCCGGTCACGACCTCCGGGCGTCGAACCGAGCAGGTGGAGCGGTTCCGGTTCGGGCGCTTCGACTCCATGGTGGGCGACCGTCTGTCGGAGCCGGCGGCTTCGCCGCAGACGGTCAGGCGAACGCTCGCCCGGTTCCACGAGTACCAACACCGTCCGGACCCTGCGCTCGGAGTACGGATGGCCCGCGACGACGGGAGGTCGGTGAGCCTGACCGCCGTGGAAGTGGACGCAGAGTACGTGTCCATGGGATACCGCAGGATCCCCGAGCACGGGGCACTGCGCGCGCTCCGCGTCTGGCAGCCGGCGGTCTCGTTGCGCAGGCGTTCGGGTCACGCGCGAGCGCTCCCGCAACGAAGCGACTCACGGCCCGATCAGGCGTCGCACGGCGAACGGCCGTCGCGCGGGGAGAGGGTCTTCGATGTCCGCTCACTGTTCGCAGAGCGTGCTCCGCGACTGACCCGCCGTCTGCCTCCGGGGACCTTCGCGGTGCTCGAGCACGTGCTGCACGTGGACCTGCTCAACGAGGTGCTGCCACGGGTCGCGCATATGGGAGCGGCAGAGTTCTGCGACCACGCACTCGAACGTCTTGACATACGACTGCGCGTGGAGGGACTCGAGCATCTTCACGGGACCGAAGATCGTCCGCCGGTCTTCTGTTCGAACCATCCAGGCGGCGCCGTTGAAGGGCTCGCGCTGATCGCGCTGATCGAGCGGCGCTACGGGTCTGTACTTCTGCCGGCCAACGAAATCCTGGGGAAGATTCGGCCACTCGAGCCGGCGATCGTCCCGATCGACCGGTACCGCGGCAATGCCGCCGTCACTCGGAGGTACGCAGAGGCGTTCGCGTCTGCGGCGCCTGTCCTCGTCTTCCCGGCCGGACGCACGGCGCGGGTCCGCGCGGGCAGAGTGCGTGAGTTTCCCTGGAGCAAGAGCTTCCTGACATACGCCCGCAGGTGCGCGCGGCCGGTCTGCCCGGTGCATGTGAGCGGCCGAAACAGCGCCAGGTTCAACACGATCTACCGCATTCGCCGCGCCCTGGGCATCGATCTGAATATCGAGATGCTGCTGCTCGTCGATGAGCTCCTGCGCTGCCGCGGGACGACGCGAACTGTTCGTTTTGGTGCGGTCCGCGAACCGTCGGCGGTTCGCGGCTCCGACGACTGGCGCCGCGCGGATGCGCTTCGCCGGGAAGTCGAGTAAAAGGAGGGGGGCGACCATGGCGCGCATTCGGGTGATCGACGAGGCGCTCCGCGCCACGGGGATGGACGATCGGGGCGTCCTCGATGCTACCCTCGTCGTCTCCTACTTCAACTTCGTCAACCGGATGGTGCTCGAGCTCGACGTCGAGCTCGAGGAGGACGCCGGCGGCTATAGGTACGACTGACGGACGGCCCGGCAGCCGGAGCACGGTACGGACCCCGGGGATTCTGCAGTAGACACTTGTATACGCAAGAACTATCTTCAACTCCGACGGGACGAGGAGCCATGCGAGGATTCGGCCATGAGATCATCATCGCAGACGGGGGTGCCGGAGGGCTGACGGCAGCGGGCGGGGAGCGTAGCGAGGAAGCATGGCGGTGACCAGCCCGTTGGCGATCATGCTCGCGATTCTCGTGGGAGTGATTGGAAGCTCCGTGATCCATGTATCCAAAGGGATCATGAAGGAGGGAATCGCGCGCGGACACCGGGTGTTGTATCTCTGCGGTGTGGCTCTCAACTTCACGAACCCGCTCTGGGTGATCGTCGCCAACCGGTTCGCCCCCACCGTGTACTACACCTCTGTCTACGGCGCAGGGCTTCTGGCACTCGCCGTCTACGGGCGCCTGCGGCTCGGAGAGTCGTTTCGGGCCCGTCAGCGTACAGGGCTCGTGCTGATCGTGGTGGGTACGCTGGTCATCGGGCTGTCGGAGTTCAGCGTATCTCAACCGCCGCTCTACGGAGCGTCGCGTGGCATCCTGATCGCCGTCGCATTGGCATGGCTGGCAGGGGCGCCGCTCGCTGCACTGAGCGTCCGGAGAGCCGGCCCGGTGGCGCAGGAAGTCGTATTCGGTGTCGCAGGCGGAGGGTTCGCAGCGCTGGATGCGGTGGCCAAGGGCGTGGCGCAGGCGGGGGCTCACGGCAGCTCCTTCCTGCCCACTACCCCTGAAAACTGGCTCGTGTTCGCGCTCAGTTTCCTGGGCGCCGCAGGGGCGTTCGGGATGATCCAGTGGTCGTACGCGCGTTCATGCAGAGCATCGATGATGGGAGCAAGCTACGATACAGCCTACGTGGCACTGCCGCTGTTCCTG
>SKQU01000349.1 GCA_007118855.1 Spirochaetaceae bacterium | reverse complement strand
TCGGCGCGCAGCCGTTCGAGGAGCTCTCTTGCCGTGACGCGCACCTCCGGCCAGGTCGCACGCATGACGACCTGACTGAAGGATTCTCCCCTGGTCCGGCGCGCTCGTCGGAGTCGCTCGTACGCCTCTACGGACAACGAAATGGTCTTCGAAGCCATGCACAGAATATACACAGTCTGCGTATGTGCATCAAGATAAGCGACCACCTGCCTGTCCCGTCGCCTGCCTGCTATACTGCCGTGCAGAGAGCCGCCAGAGAGCCCGCCGGGTCCGCCGGCGCGCAGGGGGTGGCCTCTGGCCCCGGAGAAGAGGAGACCCATGCAACACCTGGACCTTGCGGTTCCCAACCCGACCATCGGGGACTTCGACACTTCCCGCAGAGGACGGTATGCCGGCCGGTTCGTCGTTGTCGACCGGGAGCCCGGGCAGTACCTTGGCCATCCCACGACCGTGCTGCTCGAGGACCGCCGGACGATGATTGCCGTCTACCCGAAGGGCCATGGTGCCGGGGCGATCGTGATGAAACGAAGCGGCGACGGGGGGCTCACATGGGGGCCGCGGCTGGACGTGCCGGCCTCCTGGGCGACGAGTCGTGAGGTGCCGACGATCTACCGGGTCGTCGATCGTGCCGGAACGCGACGCCTGATCATGTTCTCGGGGCTCTACCCCATTCGCATGGCCATCTCAGAAGACGATGGCACAACCTGGTCCGAGCTCGAGCCCATTGGAGACTTTGGCGGGGTCGTAGCGATGGCGGATCTCGTGGAGACGGGGGCCGGCTCCTACATGGCGGTCTTCCATGATGACGGGCGGTTCCTGCGTGGCGGCGAGCAGACCGTCAAGGGCTCGCCTGCCGGTCCCCGCGGAGACTTCGTCGTCTACAAGACGTTGAGTGACGACGGAGGCCTTTCATGGAGCGAGCCGGTTGTCATTGTCTCCCGGTCTGATGCGGACCTGTGCGAGCCGGGGATCGTCGTCTCGCCTGACGG
This sequence comes from Spirochaetaceae bacterium, assembly GCA_007118855.1. Classification (GTDB taxonomy): domain Bacteria; phylum Spirochaetota; class Spirochaetia; order DSM-27196; family SLST01; genus SLST01. The sequence continues at coordinate 2,100 of SKQU01000349.1, read as the reverse complement.
CTCGGCGATGGCGATGCTTCTGCGGGAGAACAGCAGAAAGCACAACTCGTTCGTCATGTTCTCGCACGACCGCGGGCAGAGCTGGTCCGCCCCGCGCGAGCTCCCCGCCGCGCTCACCGGCGACCGCCACCAGGCATGCTACAGCGCGGACGGACGGCTCCTGGTGAGTTTTCGCGATATGGCGCAGGACAGTTCCACCTATGGCGACTGGGTCGCCTGGGTTGGTACCTGGGAGGATCTGGAGGGCCGGTGCGAGGGAGCCTACAGGGTCCGGCTGATGGACAACCTCCCGAATGCAGACGGATGGGCGGGCGACTGCGCCTACCCCGCGCTCGAACTGCTTCCCGACGGCACAGTCGTTGCGACCACGTACGGCCACTGGATCGCCGGCGAGGCACCCTTTATCCTGAGTGTGCGCTTCACACTACAGGAGCTCGACGAGATGGCGCGGAGCGTCCCACCGTGACCTCCCCCTGCCTGCCGCACCTGTGGGGTCAGCCGAGACGAACCGGGGTACTGAAGCGCGCCGGTGACTTGAATCGTGTGCAGGCCGGCTGCGGAGCGCTTTGTCAGTCAGGGAGCTCACACGTTGCGTCCTGGCGTTGGTGCAGAGGCGGTCCCCCTTTTTGGGAACACATAACGTGGCTATGAGCTGCGGCGGGCTGGGCGAGCCTTCCGTAAAGGGCCCCTGAACCGGGCGCCATGGAGCGACCGACGGAAACGCCTGCGAGAGATCTCAGGTGACTGCTCCATGGTCTCGTGATGTCCCAACTCGCTGCACGGTGAGCGCCACGGCTCCCACGCTACGGAGCGGTCCAGTTTTCGACTGACAGGCGTGGTACCCGACGAAACTCATCTGCGTTGTTCGTCACGAGTATGAGGTGGCGCGACAGTGCATGGGCCGCGATCAGCATATCCATTGGCCCGATCGGCGTGCCTCGCGTCTCGAGGGTGGTGCGGATCTCTCCGTACGCTCGCGCCGCGACGTCATCGAACGGAAGGACCGTAAACGGTACAAGGAATTCAAGCATAGCCACGCGGTTCCTCTCCGGGTTACTGCTTTTTGCGACGCCGTGCTGAAGTTCTGAGACGGTTATCACGGAGATCGCGATGTCATCCACGGAGCGTTCGCGGATACGCTCAACAAGCACGCGCGATCGCGTGCGGATCACGTCGATACAGACGTTGGTATCCAGCATGTAGGTCAATCAAGGCGCTCCCGGGTATCCGCTTCTCCCTGGACACGGTCGGTGGCCATGAAGTCATCGGAGAATCTCTCGAGACTGCGCTCGAAGAGGTCCCACTCAGCGCCTTTGGGAATGAGCATCACGATTCCATCCACTTTCTTGATGTGAACTGAGTCGCCGGAGAACGCGTACTCCTTGGGCAGACGTACAGCCTGGCTTCTGCCGTTTACGAAGAGCTTGGCCGTGTCCATCCTGACACCTCCACATTGGTATCTATCAAAGTATATACCGCATCCAGGCAGCAAAGCAAGTCGGGCCTGCGTCGGCCAGGCATTTCCCACCGGCGGGAAGTCTGGACCGTGCAAATGCGATCGGAGGCATTCGATCTCCTGGACAACAGCATCATGCGACTTCCGGCGTCGATTGAACTGGCTCCCGGAGAGTATCATGTGCTGGAGCTTTCGGAGCAGGCTCGGTCTTCCCTCACCTCACGTACACCGGGTTACTGAACGCCCGCCGTCCGTCCATACCGATCGCTTCGATGCGCACGTACCGTTTGACGTAGGCCGGAAGCGGTTGCTCGTGTGCGAAGAGCGTCTGTCCGTCCGGGTGCCAGCGTCGGCGGACCTTGCCGTCGGCGACGATCCGCACCTGCAGGAGTCCGGCTGCGTCGGCGACTCGGAGCGTGAGCGGCCCGGCGGCGGCACGGTCGCGGATCACGCCGCCCATCGCGGTGCGCCCGACCCGCAGGTCGAGGACCGGGGCCTCGGAGGCGAACGAACGGCCAGTCCACAGCGCCTGCAGGATCGACGCTTCGTCGCAGCGAGGAGCGTAGACGCCGTTCCACACGATGCCGATCTGGTTCGGCGAATGAGCGTCGGTATTCCCCATTCCGTGGACGTGCCGGCCGTCG
>SKQU01000002.1 GCA_007118855.1 Spirochaetaceae bacterium | reverse complement strand
GACCTTGCCGGCGAGTACTGGTCGGACCCCTTCCTCTGGCCGGTGATCCTCGAGGCGAACGAAGACCGCACGGTGGACCCGGACTACCTGCGCCCCGGCCAGACGATCACGATTCCGCAGTGGGTCACCGTGGAGAGCGGACTCACCGACGAGCAGCGCCGCACGATCTCCCGGGCGCACGTGCTCGCGTACCGGTACTACCGGAGCCTGGGCTCGGAGGCGATCGGACTCGGCCGGGGTCAGCCTGCGTGGTGGCTTGCGCAGCTCGGCCGGATCCGGTTCAACAAGGCGATGTGGGTGCTGTACTCAGGTCTGCGTTACGATGAGGCATTGCTCTCCCGCTTCGAGGCCTCTATCCGTGACGAGGATGCGCGCCAGGTGCGCGCCTTCGTGAACCGCTTCGGCCTGCCGCCTACGCGGCGGTGAGGCAACGCCCCATGTCCGAGCGGATCGACGATGAGCGAAAGCGGTGGGAGGACTCGACGCTCGAGCGGACCCTGAGCCGGTTCCCTGAGCGGCGCGAGACCTTCGTCACCGGCAGCGACTCACCCGTCGATCGGCTCTACCTTCCCGGCGACCTCAGCGAAGGGACCTACCTCGAGCGGATCGGTTTCCCGGGGGAGTATCCGTTCACCCGGGGGGTCCAGCCGACGATGTACCGCGGGCGTTTGTGGACGATGCGCCAGTACGCCGGATTCGGGACCGCCGTCGAGTCGAACCGACGCTACCGGTACCTGCTCGAGCAGGGCCAGACCGGGCTTTCGGTCGCCTTCGACCTGCCCACCCAGATCGGCTACGATTCGGACGATCCCATGGCCGCCGGCGAGGTGGGCAAGGTGGGCGTCGCGATCGACAGCCTCGAGGACATGGAGCTCCTCTTCGACGGGATCCCGCTCGACAAGGTGTCCACCTCCATGACGATCAACGCACCCGCGGCGGTCCTCCTCGCGATGTATATCGCGGTCGCTGAGAAGCAGGGCGCCCCCCGATCCGCGCTGCGCGGGACGATCCAGAACGACATCCTCAAGGAGTACGTCGCGCGGGGAACCTACATCTTCCCGCCCGAGCCGTCCATGCGCCTCATCACCGACACCTTCGCCTTCTGCACGGCCGAAGTCCCCGAGTGGAACACGATCTCCATCTCCGGCTACCACATCCGCGAGGCCGGAAGCGACGCCGCGCAGGAGATGGCCTTTACGCTCGCGAACGGGATCGAGTACGTGCGCGCGGCCACCGCCGCGGGCCTCGACGTGGACGGGTTTGCACGTCGGCTCTCCTTCTTCTTCAACTCGCACAACGACCTCTTCGAGGAGGTCGCCAAGTACCGCGCCGGGAGGCGGATCTGGGCGCGGATCATGAAGGAGCGATTCGGCGCTGCCGACCCGCGGAGCATGATGTTGCGGTTCCACACGCAGACCGGCGGGGCGACGCTCACCGCGCAGCAGCCTGACAACAACATCGTGCGCGTCGCGATCCAGGCGCTCGCCGCCGTGCTCGGGGGCACCCAGAGCCTGCACACCAACTGCCGCGAGGAGGCGCTCGCGCTGCCGACCGAGGCGTCGGTCCGGCTCGCGCTTCGCACCCAGCAGATCCTCGCGCACGAGTCCGGCGTCGCGGAGACCATCGATCCGCTCGCCGGGTCCTACTACGTGGAAGCGCTCACCGATCGCATGGAGGAGGAGGTGCTCGCCTACCTCGACCGGATCGAGGAGCTCGGCGGGATGATCCCCGCGATCACGCAGGGCTACGTCCAGCGCGAGATCCAGGAGGCCGCATACCGCCGGCAGAAGGATGTGGAGAGCGGGGAGCGCGTGGTGGTGGGCGTGAACGCCTACCGCAGCGATGAGGCGCCGACGGGCGACCTCCTGCGCGTCGACCCGGCGGTCGGTGAGGCGCAGTGTGAGCGGACCGCGAGGGTGCGCGCGCGGCGGGACCCGGCCGCGGTGGAGCGCACACTCGAGGCGCTTCGCGGCGCGGCGCGCGCCCGGGACCGGAACCTCATGCCGCCTGTCCTCGAGGCGGTGCGGGCGTACGCGACGTTAGGAGAGATCTGTCGGGTGCTCCGCGACGAGTTCGGCGAGCACCGGGAGACGATCGTACTATGAAGAGGCCCGGCGACAAGAAACCCGGCGCGTGCCGCATCCTGATCGCGAAACCCGGGCTCGACGGACACGATCGCGGCGCGAAGTACATCGCGCGGGCGCTCCGCGACGAAGGGTACGAGGTCATCTACACCGGCATCCGACAGACGCCCGAGGCGATCGCGGCGACCGCCGTCCAGGAGGACGTCGGCTTCGTGGGGCTCAGCCTCCTCTCCGGCGCGCATAACGAGCTCTTCCCCCGCGTGATCGATCTGTTGCGCGAGCAGGACGCCGAGGACATCGTCGTCTTCGCAGGCGGGATCATCCCTGAAGAGGACCACCGGCACCTGAAGGAGATCGGGGTGAGGGCGATCTTCGGTCCCGGGGCGGTCATGAAGGATATCGTCGGCTTCATCGAAAGCTGTCGGTAGCCCATGGACCCTGCGGACCGTCTGAAAGCCATTCTCGCCGGCGAGCCGCGCGCCGTTGCCCGCGCGATCTCGCTCGTCGAGAACCGGGATCCGCACGCCAAACCGCTCATCGACCGCCTCTACCCGCACACCGGCCGCGCGGTGCTCATCGGGGTCACCGGCAGCCCCGGCTCGGGCAAGAGCACGCTCGTCGACCGCCTGATCGCCCGCGAGCGCGCGGCCGGGCACACCGTTGCGGTGATCGCGGTCGACCCGAGCTCACCGTTCACAGGCGGCGCGATACTCGGCGACCGGCTTCGGATGCAGGACCACGCGACCGACCCCGGGGTCTTCATCCGCTCGATGGCCTCGCGCGGTTCCCTCGGGGGGCTCACCGCCGCGGCCGCCGATGCCGTGCGCGTCCTCGACGCCGCCGGCTACGACACGGTGCTCATCGAGACGATCGGCGTGGGCCAGACCGAGATCGACGTCGTCGAGCTCGCCGACCTGGTCCTGCTCGTCTTCATGCCCGGCGCCGGCGACGAGATCCAGGCGCTGAAGGCCGGTGTCATGGAGATAGGCGACATCTACGTTATCAACAAGG
>SKQU01000242.1 GCA_007118855.1 Spirochaetaceae bacterium | reverse complement strand
GGTGTAGTAGACCGCATACTCGGCGGTGAAGGTGCCTTCGCGCACCAACCCGCGCTCGTCGCGGCCGTCCCAGGTGATCGAGCGTTCGGCCTCAACGCCGGTCCCTGAGAACCGTCGCACGGTAAGCCCCGATTCCGCTCGTATGTCGAGTCTCCATTGCTCGACGCCGTCGAGCACGCTCGTGAACAGGTCGAATCGCACCGTCTCGCGGAACCCGTCGCCCGTTGGCGCGAAGGCATTGGTGCTCGCCGTAACGAACAGCCGCGTCACCCGCGTGTCAACGCGAATCCCGGTCACCGATCGCCTGGTCGTGTTCCCGGCGCGATCGGTCGCTTCGACCTCGTAGTCGTAGAGCCCGTCGGCCACCACGTTCCCGGCCTCGTCACGCCCGTCCCACCGGAACGACTGCGCTCGGCCCTCCCAGCGGAACTCCCGGACCGCGACGCCGTCCTCTCCGCGCAGCGCGCCGCGCCACTCGCGCTCCTCGCTGCTTTCCTGGGAGATCAGTACGTCATCGCGGTTTCCGTCGCCGTCCGGACTGAACACGAGGTACTCCGCGTCGACCGTGATCGACGGCGGTACGGTGTCAATGAGGAAGAGGGCGCTCTGCGCGCTCGTCTCGAAGCCGTTGGTGAACACGACCGAGAGGTCGGCCCGGTAGCGGCCGTCGGGCACACGGCGCCCGGTCTCCAGGGTCCCGTCCCAGACGATGGCCTGCGGGACCGTAGCGCGTCCGTCATAGGTGCGGACGACGAGCCCCTCCTCGTCCAGCACCCGGACGCGGTACGTCGCAACGTCGTCCGGACGATCGACCCGCAGAAGGAATCGCTGCACGTCGAGCACGCCGGTCGCGTTGGGACTGAAAGCGTCGAACTCCGCGATGAGGGCGACCTCCGCGCCGCTGGTGTCTATCTCAATGAAGATGGGCTGCGAACTGCCGGTGTTTCCGGCGCGATCGGTCGCGGTCAGCATATACGAGTAGCGCCCGTCCGGCGCGAGCCGTCCGTCGTCCATCCGACCGTCCCACTCGATCCGGGGCTCCGGGACGCCGGCCCAGGTGAAGGTCCGCACGACCCGACCGTCGGAGGCACCGCCGAAAGCCATGATCCGGGCGGTCCACAGCTCCTCCCACGACGCCTCGTTGAAGATAGTGACCGTGTCAATGTTCCCGTCGCCGTCCGGCGAAAAGAGTTCCACGTCGGCCCGCGCGGCGGCAAAGGGAGGCGTCAGGTCAACGATGAACCGCGGAGAGGCGGCACTCGGACGGTTGCCGCTCTGATAGGCGACGCGGAGCTCGGCAGAGTACTCGCCCTCAGGAACGACCTGCCCCGCGTCGTTGCGGCCGTTGAAGACCACCGGCTGCGGAACGCTTGCGAGGTCGGCAAAGGTGCGCACCACCCGGTCGTTGGCGTCCAGTACCACGACGGACCAGCTGACGATGCCGCGCTGGTTGGGGACGTCCGGAACCAGTCGTACCGTGTCCTTGACGCCGTTCCCGTTCGGAGAGAAATGCGACTCCGAGATGCGAAGCGCGACCGGGGTCGCCTCGGTGTTCACGATAATGTTCGCAAGCTCCGCGCTCGTCGAGTTGCCGGCGCGGTCGGTGGCGCTTATCCGGTACCGGTAGACGCCGTCGGGCTGAAGCGCCCCGTCGTCGGCGGTCCCGTCCCATACGATGTCGCGGGGGGCGGAGCCGCGGAACTCGAAGGTTCGCACCGTCCGGCCCGACGCATTGACGATACTCGCGGTCCACAGATCCTCGACGGTCCCGTCCTGCCTGATCACGAGCTCATCCTTGAAGCCGTCGTCGTTCGGCGAGAAGATGAGCTCTTCTACGCTCTTCGGCTCGATCGTGACCCGAGGCGGGGTGGTGTCGAGGTGGACGAGGTAGGTATCGCTCGTCCCGATGTTGGCGTTGTCGTCGGCCGCTGTGATCCGGAACTCGTAGGTTCCGTCCGGAGCCACGGACCCCTCGTCGGTCCGTCCGTCCCACCGGATCTGCTCAGGGATGGCTACGCCGGTCCGAACGGCTGTCACCCGGTCTACGAAGCTCTGAAAGCCGGTGTTCTCGGGCCGGTCGTCGATATTGCGAATGGTGCGGATGACCCGGCCGCGGTCGTCGAGCACCTCAAAGCGCCATTCCATGACGTAGCGGTCGTCGGTGATCTCTATGGGAACGGTCAGTGCATCCTGCACGCCGTCGTTGTTTGGTGAGATGGAGCGAGGTTCGGGGTAGTCGACGCTGATCTGCGGACCGGTCGTGTCGATAATACCGAGCGGAGCGTTGACTCCCGCGCCGATCGCCCAGATGTCGCGGTACAGCGGCGCGGCCGCGACCGTCGTTCGTATATCGGTCTGCGTCCACCCCTGCTCGGCCGCGATCCCCACGCCGCCAAGGCCCGCCTTGAGCGACACGGAGACGCCGAAGCTCGGGATCAGGCTTCGCCGCTCGACCGTATCGTCGATCAGCTCACGGAGACTCGTTCTCCACCCGCCGTGCACGGACACCGTGTCGAACAGCGTCGCGCGCGCGCCGACTCCCAGCCCCAGGTCCTGGAACGCCGGAGCAGAGAGCGTTGTCTTGAGGTCCAGGTCGAACCACGAGGTGCTGACCGGCGTGAAGCTCAGGCTCGTGGAAGGCGTGAACGGCGCCGGTAGCGGCCCTGCTCCCGTGACCGGTGAATACCACTTGCCCACGTTCTGAAGCGCGATGCCCCACCGGACGTTCTCGAGCGACCGGGCCGTACCGAACTCACGAATGACGCCCAGATCGAGCGCAGCGCCCACGTCAAAGCGGTCGCTCCCGCCCATCGTGAGCCGCACTCCCGTGCCCGCGAGCCAGCCGGGGTAGAGCTCCTTCGCCGCCGACCCATGGATCGCCACGACGGTTCCCCACGGCATGTCGTCGAAAGGGAGCGAAAGCACGTGCGCCGAGCCGCTGAACACGCCCACGCGCGTCGGCGCGACGAGCCCGAGGTTCACCACGTGGCCCTGCCAGCCGGCGCCGTCCGGACCGAACTGGCTCAGAGCGAGATAGCTCGCGTCGATTGCGGTGCGCTGCGTGAGCGCGCTGTTCGCGGGGTTGATCGCGTCCGCCTGCGGTCCCTCAACGGATGTGAGCGGCGAACCCTCTGAGAGCATGAGCGGAGAGTACAGGTCGTAGATGCTCTCAGCTCCCACGAGTGGGGGCTGCTGTGCTGGCAGAAGCGCGGCAACCGCGACGAATAGAACACAAGCTGCTGCTCGTTTCATGAAAAGCCTCTCCATAGAGCGTAGTACCTCATACAAAAGGTACCTCAAGGCCGGAGGTTTCACATCCCGGCCGATTGCGTCACGAAACCCTACGCGGGCGCCCCGATGACCATGACAGCATAGCTGAAGTAGATGATAAGGCCCACCGCGTCGGCGATGGAGGTGATGAGCGGCCCGCTCGCGATCGCCGGGTCGAGCTTGAAGCGCGTCAGAATAAAGGGGAGTACGACGCCTATCATGTTCGTGGCGATGATCATCGTGACCATCGTCAGCAGGACGACGGTACCCACCTGGACGCCGCCCCGGAAACTGCCGAGCGCCATGCCCACGACACCGAGCACGACGCCTATGGAGAGGCCGATGAGGATTTCCCTGGCCACCACGCGAAACCACTCGGTCATCCGGATCTCGCCGGTGCTGATGGAACGGATCATCAGCATTGCCGACTGCGACCCGGCGTTTCCTCCGGTGTCGATGATGAGCGGGATGAAGAAGGCGAGCGCGACCGAGGCGGCGAGCACCTCTTCGTAGGCGGCTATCACCCCGGAGGAGAGCAGGTTCACGAGGACGAGGCCGAAGAGCCAGCCGATGCGGCTACGGAACAGGACCCAGAGGGTCGTCTCCCAATAGGTCCGTCGCAGCGGGGCCACGGCGGCCTGGCGATGGAAGTCCTCGGTCGTCTCTTCTTCCGCTATGTCCATCACGTCGTCGATCGTGATGATCCCTATCAGTATGTCGCTCGAGTCCACGACGGGCAGCATCAGCCGGTCGTACTTCCCCATCATCCGCACCGCTTCCTCGCGGTCTTCGTAGGCGGAGAGGCTCACGAAGGTGCGGTCCATGATCTCCTCGACCGTCTGGTCGGGTTCGGCGAGCACGATCCGCTGCAGCGCGAGCGCGTCGAGGAGCTTGCCCGAGCGGTCGGTGACGTAGACTACGGACAGATACTCACTCTCGCGGCCGTAGGCGCGGATGTGCTCCATCGCGCGGGCGATGGTCCAGTCGGGACGAATCGCGATGTAGTCCGGCGTCATCACGCGCCCGACACTCTCTTCCGGGTAGCCGAGCAGCCGCCGCGCCTCGCGGAGGTCCTCAGGGGAGAGCATGTTGAGGAGCCGACGCGTAACCTCGCCCGGAAGCTCCTCGAGGAGCTCAGTCCGGTCGTCCGGCTCGAGCTCCGCGAGCAGATGGCGTGTTTCAGCGTCGGTCAGCTCGTAGAGAAGGGTCTCCGCCTGGTCGTTGTCCAGGTGTGCGAAGACCTCGACGGCGAGGTCGCGCGGGAGTGCTCGGTAGAAGAGCACGCGATCGGATTTCTCGAGCTCCCGCAGGAGGTCCGGGATCTCCGGAGCGACGACGTCCGGGTCAGGCCATCCATGCCGGATCCGCGCGAGCGCTTTCCAGTCGTGGTCGTCGACGGCCCGGAGGATCTCGTCAGACTGTACACTCTGCAGCATGGCGCCTCCTTTTTGGGACCGACGATTGGACTCATGGAGCAGAGAAAACGTAGCGATCCCGACCCGTCGCGGTCAAGGCGGCGCATGCGCCCGACGGCGCGCCGTCGGGCGATCAGCGGAAGGCGAGACAGGCGCAGTGCCCTCCGAACCCGAACGAGTTGGAGAGGACCGCTCCGGGACCAATCGAGCGCGCCGTGTTGGGCACGTAGTCGAGGTCGCATTCAGGGTCCGGGGTCTCGTAGTTGATCGTCGGCGGAGCGATGTGGTGCTTGACCGCCATCGCGCTGAAGAACGCCTCGAGCGCCCCGGCGGCCCCGCCGAGATGCCCGGTCATCGACTTCGTGGAACTCACCGGTATCGCGTCGGCCCTGCTCCCGAAGACCGTGCGGATCGCGAGGCTTTCGATCTTGTCGTTCAGCTGCGTGGAGGTGCCGTGCGCGTTGATGTAGACAACCTCGTCCTTTGAGATGCCGCCGTTGGCGAGCGCGATCTCGACCGCGCGAATCGCGCCGTGGCCGTCCTCAGCGGGGGCAGTAATATGGTAACTGTCCGCGGTGGAACCGTACCCGGCGAGTTCGCAGATCACCTCGGCGCCCCGCGCGCGCGCATGCTCCTCGTCCTCGAGAATGAGCACGGCGGCCCCTTCGGCGAGGACGAATCCGCTGCGGTTCAGATCGAAGGGCCGCGAGGCCTTCTCCGGCGCGTCGTTCGACGACGAGCACAGCGCATGCGCCTGCTCGAAGCCGGAGATCGAGATGGGATATACCGCCGCGTCGACCCCTCCGGCGATCACGGCACGAACGCGGCCGCCGCGGATCAGGTCAAGCGCTATCCCTATGCCGTCGGTGGCCGAGGCGCAGGCCGACGACACCGACATGCACGGCCCCTGACTCCCGAATCTGATGGAGATCACACCGGAGGCGGCATTCGACATCAGCATGGGCACGGTGAAGGGATTGACCCTGCGGGAGCCGCTCTTCTCGAGCACCTGCGACTGGCCCACGAGCGTGGATACCCCTCCAATGCCGGTCGCGATGATCGTGCCCACGTCCCAGCAGTTCTTCTCGTCAATCGTGAGACCCGACTGCGCCATCGCCTCCACCGCCGCGGCGAGCGCGAGCTGGCTGAAGCGGTCCATGCGCTTCGCGTCCTTGGGATCCATGTAGCTCGCCGGGTCGAACCCCTTCACCTCACCGGCGATGCGGGTCTTGATGCCGAGCGGTTCCGGGTCGAAGCAGGTGATAGGCCCAATGCCGCTCACGCCGGCGACCGCTGCATCCCAGGTTTCACCTGCGGTCAGCCCGAGCGGGCTCACCGCCCCGAGCCCGGTGATGACTACTTTGCTGCTCATTCCACTCAACTCCTCTCGTTCGCTGCATTCTACACGATCGCGACGTTGATGCCATCCGTTTGCCGCAAAGACTTGCTGCGGGTAGAATCTCCGCATGTCTGATCGAACACCCAACATCATCATCATGTGCGCCGACGATCTGGGGTTCGGCGACGTGGGGTGCTACGGGGCTGAGGCGATCGCCACGCCCAACATAGACCGGCTCGCGCAGAACGGTCTGCGCTTCACCGACGGATACGCGACCGCCGCGACCTGTACGCCCTCGCGCTACAGCCTGCTCACCGGCGATTACCCGTTCCGCAACCCGCGGGCGCAGATCCTTCCAGGCGACGCGCCGCTCATCATCGATCCGGGGCGTGCGACGCTGCCGTCAATCCTGCGTGAGGCCGGATACGCGACCGGGATCGTCGGCAAGTGGCATCTGGGACTTGGCGACGGGGCGGTCGACTGGAACGAGGAGATCCACGGCACGCCGAACGACGTCGGCTTTGACGAATCGTTCATCATGGCGGCCACCAACGACCGCGTGCCCTGCGTCTACCTGGACAACCGGCGAGTCGTGGGGCTCGACCCGGACGATCCCATCGAGGTCACCTACGCCCAGGCGTACGACCAGGCGAAGGGCTTTCCGGGCGAGCCCACCGGCCGGAACAATCCGGAGCTTCTGCGGATGCGCTACAGTCACGGGCACGACTGCACGATCGTCAACGGCGTGAGCCGGATCGGCTACATGCGCGGGGGCAGGGCGGCGCTGTGGACCGACGAGGATATGGCCGACGTCTTTCTCGAGAAGGCGGTACGTTTCGTCGAGCGCCACGCGAAGGTACCGTTCTTTCTCTACTACGCCTTCCACGAGCCGCATGTCCCGCGCCTGCCGCATCCGCGGTTCGCCGGCACGACGGCGCTCGGTCCGCGCGGCGACGCGATCGTCGAGATGGACTGGTGCGTGGGCCGGCTCATGGCGAAGCTCGACGAGCTCGGTCTCACCGAGGAAACGATCGTCGTCTTCACGAGCGATAACGGTCCGGTGCTCGACGACGGGTACGAGGACGGGGCGGCCGAGCTCGCGGGCGACCACCGCCCGGCCGGTCCGCTTCGCGGCGGCAAGTACAGCCGCTTCGACGGCGGAACCCGTGTGCCCTTCATCGTGCATCGCCCCGGGCACATCGCCCCGGGCCACTCCTCCGCGCTCGTGAGCCAGGTCGACTTCGCCGCCTCGTTCGCCGCGGCCGCGGACGCTCCGCTCGGAAGCGGGACGCTGCCCGAAGACGCAGCGCTCGACAGCCGGAACGTGCTCGCCGCGCTCACCGGCGAATCGCAGGCCGGGCGCGCCGAGCTTGTCACCGAAGGCATCCAGGCGAACACGCTGCTGCGCCGCGAGAACTGGGTCTTCCTCCCCGCGCACGACGGCCCGCGCTACAGCGGCGCGACGGGCAACGAGACGGGGCTCTCGCACTGGGACCAGCTCTACGACCTCTCCATAGACATGGGCCAGCAGCGCAACCTCGCCCCGGAACGCCCGGACAAAGTCGACGAGCTGCGCGGGCGTCTGGAGGCCCTCCGGGCCGCCGCCAGGACGCGGTGATCCTTCCTGGTTGCCTTCGCACGACCGATCCCTCTACGGGAAGCATACGTTCGACCCGCGACAGACCATCGCCTGACACCAGCCTCACAGCTGTATAGAATTATGGCATGAAGTATGGTACCTTGAGGAAAGGAAGGGGGACGAGTCCATGTCGGTCAAGGTCACCTATCAGCTGTCCCGGGAGACGGTCGAACGAGTTCGAAAACAGGTCGCAGCAGGGCACGCCTCCTCGCTGAGCGAGTTCGTAGAGCTCGCACTGAGCGAGAGGCTTGAGCGCCTCCGGCGAGAGGACATCCGCGAGCAGATTGCTGCCGCCGGTCATGATCCACTGTACATCGCAGACGTTCGGGATATCACGTCGGCCTACGAGACCTCGATCGAAGACGGCCTCGAGGACCCCGGGTCATGACGTATCGATGGCTGATCGCCTGGTTCTGGTTCGACCCGGCCGTGGGGAGCGAGCAGGCCGGGAATCGGCCGGCCCTCGTCGTGAGCGGTGAGGTCTTCAACCAATCGATGAATGTGCTGACGGTGCTGCCGATCACGACGCGGCGCGAGGGACGCCGCGTCTATCCGAACGAGGTCCTGCTCACCGCCGGAGAGGGTGGCCTGCCCGACGAATCGATCATACTCGCGCACCAGATACGCACGGTATCCAGGGGCCGCCTCAAACGGACGATCGGCTACATCACGGATCACGCAACCCAGAAGGCCGTGCACGATGCGATCTCGCATCACCTGGAGCTCTACTGGACCTGAGGAAGCCACACCACCACCGGCCCGAACCCACGGAGTCTCGTGATTCGCGGGTGCACGGCCCTGATCACGGGCCTCGCCATTTCTCCGGATCGGGCATACACTGGAGAATATGCAACGAGTGAGCTTCGGCGCCACAGGACTCGAGGTGTCGCGCCTGTGCGCGGGCACCGGCACGAACGGATGGGCGGGACGATCGGATCAGACCGCGCTCGGCGTTGACGGACTCGCGCGGCTCCTGCGACGGGCGTACGAGGCGGGGGTCACCTTCTGGGACGCGGCCGACGAGTACGGATCGCATCGGCACCTCGCCCGTGCGCTGGAGGGTCTGCCGCGCGAGGAGGTGGTCGTTGCGACCAAGACAGGTGCGCGAACGAGGGCCGACGCGGCCCGCGCGATCGCCCGGTTTCGCCGGGAGCTCGGGACCGACGTGCTCGATATCGTCCTGCTGCACTGCATGACCGGCAAAGGGTGGCCCTCCTCCCGGGAAGGCGCCATGGAGGCCCTCGCCCGCGCGAAGGAGCGGGGCGAGGTTCGGGCGGTCGGAATCTCGAGCCACGGGCTTGGAGCGCTTCACGCCGCGGCCGACTGCGACTGGGTCGACGTCGTGCTCGTGCGCCTGAACCACGCCGGGGTCAACATGGACGGCCCTGTAGATGATGTGCTCGCGGCGGTCCGCCGCCTTGGTGAGGCGGGCAAGGCGATCTACGCGATGAAGGTGCTCGGCTGCGGGGCGCTCGGCAGCGATGCCGGGAAGGCGTTCGAGTTCATCTGCGGGGTCGAGGAACTGCACGCGTTCACCGTCGGCATGACCTCAGAGCACGAGCTCGACGAGAACGTGCGCCTCGCCGATGAGCTCGATCAGCGCCTGCGGCGAACCGCCTGAACCGCGGGGCAACGGTGGCACCATGACAGGCTCACAACCGGACATCGACATCTCGAACCCCTGCGCCGGGACGCGCGCGCGCCGCGAGGCGATCAGCGACTGGCGGCACATCTCGAACGGCCGCGAGATCCCCACCGAATCGTACTCGGACCAGCCCAAAATCGTTCAGACGGACGACGGAGCGTGGCTCTGCTGCATCACGACCGGCGCCGGACACGAAGGTCAGGGCGGACAGCACGTGATCACGACGCGCAGCACCAACCTTGGCGAGACGTGGAGCGATCCCGTGGACGTGGAGCCGGCCGATGGCCCTGAGGCCTCCTATGCGTGCCTCCTCAAGGTGCCGTCGGGCAGGGTCTACTGCTTCTACAACCACAATACGGACAATATCAGGGAGGTCGACGCCGACCCGCACGGCCTCGCCGGGTACACGGGACCAGACTCCTACCCGGACGGCAAAGTGCGACGCGTCGACTCGCTCGGCCACTTCGTCTTCAGGTACTCCAACGACCACGGCCGGTCGTGGAGCGATGAGCGCTACGAGATTCCCGTCCGCGAGACGGAGATCGACCGGACGAACGTCACCGGCGGGAGGATCCGCTTCTTCTGGAACGTCAGCTCGCCCTTCATCCACGACGGCGCCGGCTACGTCTCGCTCCACAAGGTGGGCGGCTTTGGGCCCGGCTTCTTCGTCCGTAACGAAGGGGTGCTCCTGCGAAGCGCGAACATCCTCACGGAGACCGATCCCGCGAAGCTCGTGTGGGAAACGTTGCCGGACGGCGAGATCGGTCTGCGCGCGCCGGAAGGCGGCGGGCCTGTCTCCTCAGAGCACGCATACGTCACGATGAGCGACGGATCGATCTACGCGGTCTACCGCACGATCGACGGATACCCCGCGTGCAGCTACTCCCGCGACGGCGGGCACAGCTGGAGCGCCCCGCGGTACGCGACCTACCGCGAGGGGCGCCGCATCAAGAACCCGCGCGCGGCGAACTTCGCGTGGCGCCTGTCCGACGGCACCTACCTCTCCTGGTTCCACAACCACGGCGGCCCGCTCGTGCCCGAGCTCACGAAACGCAACGCCTCCTGCGCGTACGAGCACCGCAACCCGGTCTGGCTCTCGTGGGGGCGCGAAGCCGACGGCCCGGAGGGCAGGATCATCGAGTGGAGCGAGCCGGAGATCGTGCTCTACGACGACGACCCGAAGATCCGCATGAGCTACCCCGACCTCGTGGAACAGGACGGGCGGGTCTACCTCGCCGAGACGCAGAAGGACATCGCGCGTATCCACGAGATCGACGCAGATTTCCTCGCCATGCTCAAGAGCCAGTTCGAGATCGCGGAGGTCGCCGAGCGCGGCCTCGTGCGTTCGTTCAGCGAGGCCGACGCCGGACTCCCCGCGAAGGTGGCCGCGCCTGATGTAGGCCGCTTCCTCGAGCGGGACGCGAGGCGCGCGGACCACGGCTCGCGCGACCTTCGCTCAGGCTTCACGATCGACCTCACCTGCACGCTGCGTGACACCGCACCCGGACAGGTCCTCTACGACACCCGCACCCCTGACGGCCGCGGCGTCGCGCTCGCCACGGGCGAGGACGGGCGCCTCACGATCACCCTCTGCGACGGCCAGACGACGAGCCTCGCCTCGAGCGACGCGGGCACGATCACCGCCGGCACGAGGCACCACGCCTCGGTCATCGTAGACGGCGGGCCCAAGGTGGTCGTCTTCGTGATCGACGGTTCGGTCAACGACGGCGGGACCGAGCGGCAGTTCGGCTGGAGCCGCTTCAGCCCCGTCACGCAGGACGTGCACGGCGGGGATGAGGCTCGAATCGGCGTCGGTCTGGACGGCACAATCCACGCGCTTCACGTCTACGACCGGGCGCTCATGGTGACCGAGGCGATTGGGAACTGCCGCGCGTCTATCTGAAGAATGTCACGCACCGTGCAGAAACGACTCGACCTGATCGACATTGTCGGCTACTATGTGCGTGGTCTTCGAATAGGAAGAACGGAGGTTTCTATGAAGTGCAGACATGTCGTATTCGTGGCAGCGGTGCTGATGCTCACGCTGCTGACAGCGGGCACGGTCTTCGCGACCGCCACGCAGGAAGAGGAGCGAGCGGCGGTTGACCGAACCGGCGCGTGGCTCGACGAGGTCGTCTTCCTGCAGGAGAGCTCGTTTGCCGCGGGCGTCTCGCGGC
>SKQU01000076.1 GCA_007118855.1 Spirochaetaceae bacterium | reverse complement strand
TATGTGCCAGGTACCCTTGATCGGGTCGATGCCGGGGCCGAACTCCATGGTGACGTATCCGAACCCGTGCTGCACGGGCCAGAGGTTTGGTATGTCGCTGAGTAACTGCTTGTGCCGATCGAGCTCGCGCGAGACCTCGCCGAGCGGAGCCGTGGCCGCGCGAAGCGACGCCGCGACGCGCTGCAGTTCCGCACGCTCGCGTATCTCGCCGTCGCGGACCGGAGTGAGACTCAGCATTGCCGCGAGATCTCCTCCGGAGGCCGGCGTGTCGACCCCGCCGCCCGTGCTGATATCGAGTCGCTGCAGGGTTCCCGACAGCGCCTGCTCGAACTCCTCATATACCTGCAGGACCGCGAGAACCTGCTGGCGAACCTCCTCGAGGCTCTCCTCCGTATCCTGAAGCCGGGAGGCCGTCTCATCGGCGACCCGTTCGGTCCCGCTGAAAACCGTCGCGAGATAGACGAACCACCCGAGCACGACGACCGAAGCGAGAGCGATGAGCAGGAGCGCAACGGCATTCAGCTGGAAGTTCACCACCCGCTTCTCGCTGTGAGGGATGAACATGATGGTAAAGCGCTGGCGACCGTTGCGGAGGAGCCTTCCCAGCAGCCCCCCCAGATCACGGCCGAAAGACGACAAGCTCCTCACCACGGAGTCTGGTCGCGTCCCCCGACGTCCGCTCCACGATGCCTTCCTGGAGTCACGAATCACCAACATCTCCTGCCTGGGCGGTTACCAGCCTGATTCGCCACGACGGTAGCATGAGCCTATCCTTTTGTCAAACAGCGACTTCTCCGATTCGGGGTTCCGGACCAGGTTCCGGCTCGGTTGACGAGAACAGTCGCTGATGATATGTTCATCATAGCATCCACGTATCAACAGGACCATAATAACGGAAGCACTATGAGACTATTCGATTCTCATGCCCATATCGGGTTGATTCATGAAGACCCGATTGAGCAGTTGATAGTAGTACAGGAAGCCAAGCGGGAGAAGGTCGAAGGCATTCTCTCGATCTGCAATAACCTGCGCGATTTTTTTCAGGTCTATGAGAACCTGAAGACTGCCTCACACGTCTACCACGCGGTGGGAGTCTCGCCTTCGGAGGTGATCAACCCGGGACGCGAGTGGCGGGACAAGGTTGAGGAGGGAGTCAAGCTCGACCGGGTCGTCGCGATCGGTGAAACCGGACTCGACTACTACCGCAAGTTCGGCGACAAGGATTCGCAGATCGAGCTGTTCATCGCACAACTCGAGCTCGCCGACAGGCTCGGCAAGCCGGTGATCATACACAACCGTGACGCAGGTCACGACGTACTGGAAATTCTGCGCCAGAAGATTCCCCGCCGCGGCGGAGTGCTGCACTGCTACTCGGAAGACTGGACGTACGCCCAGCAGGCGCTCGAGCTCGACCTTTACATCTCGTTCGCCGGGAACGTGACCTACCGCAACGCGCGCAACCTCCACGAGACGGCGAAGAACATGCCTCTTGAACGGATGCTCATAGAGAGTGAGAGCCCGTTCATGGTCCCCTCGGCGTACCGCGGCAAGCGAAACAAGCCGGCCTATCTCGCCGAGAATCTCATGTTCCTCGCCGAGCTGCGGGAGATGGAACCGGAAGCGCTTTCGGAACAGCTGTTCGAGAACTCCTTGCGGTTCTTCGACATCGCTGCGTGACAGGGATCTCCCGGCCTGACAGGATCGTCACGCGGCTCTCCTTGACTGCCGGTCACTCCTCTGCTATAGATCTCGGGTGGACGAGCAAGCGGTCAGCTCGAACAATACCTCGTTGCGGCACCACTGCGGCGTGGCAGGGATATACAGTCACACGCCCATCAATATCCCGGAACAGCTGTTTTTCCCGCTCTTCTCGCTCCAGCACCGTGGGCAGGAAAGCGCCGGCATCGCGTACCGGAAGGATCACCAGACCGTCGTCTACCGGGACATCGGCATGGTCTCCAGCGTCCTCTCGCGTTATCTCACCGGGCAGCGCTCATCAACCACGGGTATTGGTCATGTGCGATACTCGACCCACGGTGGGAACAAGGTCGAAAACGTTCAACCGCTGCATGTGGTCTGCAACAAGGGCGAAATAGCCGTCGCGCACAACGGGAACATATCCAACACCCGCACGCTCAAGTCGATGTTGTTCGAGGAGGGCTCGATCTTCCAGACCACGTCGGACACCGAGCTCCTGCTCCACATGATCTCGCGAAGTCGCGCGAGGACCTTCTACGACGCGCTCGTCGAGACGCTGCAGATGGTTGAGGGCGCCTTCACCATGGTGCTCATGCACGGAGACTCCCTCGTCGCGGTACGCGACCCGTTCGGCTTCCGTCCGCTGTACATCGGACGCAAGGAGGAGATGACGATCGTCGCGAGCGAGTCGTGCGCGCTGGAGATCCTCAAAGTCACCGACTACCGCAGTGTCGAGCCCGGCGAGATCATCGTGATCGACCGTCACGGCCAGCGAAGCGACTTCCTTCCCCGCGTGCCTCACCCGCGACAGTGCGTCTTCGAGCTCATCTACTTCGCCCGTCCCGACTCGCGCGTCTTCGACGTGTCGGTTCACGAGGCACGCAAGCGCATGGGAGCCTCTCTCGCTCAGGCCGACGGCAGACCTGTGGGAGACATCGTCGTCCCGGTGCCCGACTCAGGCACCAATGCGGCCATCGGCTACGCGCAGGAGGCCGGACTGCCCTTCGACTTCGGTCTGACCCGCAACCACTATGCCGGACGTAGTTTCATCATGCCCACGACCTCCGAGCGTGAGCTCGCGGTGCGCATGAAGCTTCACCCGGTGCGGGAGGTGATCGCCGGCAAGCGCGTCATTCTCGTGGATGACTCGCTGGTGCGCGGCACGACCGCCCGGATGATCGTTGCGCTGATCAAGGAGGCCGGCGCGCTCGAAGTCCATCTGCGCCTCTCGTCGCCGGAGATCCGTTGGCCGTGCTTCTTCGGGATCGACATCCCGACCCGTTGCGAGCTCATCTCGAACCATCTCACGCCTGAAGAGATCGCCGACACCATTGGAGCGGACTCTGTGCGCTTCCTCTCGCTCGAACGTCTGCGCGGTTCGGTGCATCCGCCGGAAGACTACTGCTACGCCTGTTTCAGCGGCCGTTACCCGGTCGACGTACCGTTGACCGCCGAGGAGCTGATGGCCGGCTCACGGCGGGACGCCGCGGCGGCTGAAACACCGGGGGACTCTGCATGAAGCCGCGCAGCTACGAGCAGGCCGGAGTCAGTATCGACCGCGGCGACGCCTTCGCGGCGATGATCGCGTCCATGCAGAGCGGCTCGCTTGGTGAGCTCGGCGGGTTCGCCGGCGGCATGGAGATCGATCTGAAACGGTACCGCCGTCCGGTGCTCATGAGCACCACCGACGGCGTGGGCACGAAGCTGCTCGTCGCCCAGCGCCTCGGCGACTACACGACCGTGGGCATCGATCTCGTGGCGATGTGCGTGAACGACCTTGCGGTATGCGGCGCCGATCCAATGGTTTTTCTCGACTATATCGCCTGCGGCCGGATCAACGATCAGGTTCTGCGACAGGTTATGACCGGTATCGTGGACGGCTGCGAACAGGCAGGCTGCACGCTCTCCGGCGGCGAAACCGCGGAACTGCCCGACATGTATGGAGCCGACGACATCGATCTGGCCGGATTCGCCGTCGGGCTCGTCGATTTTGACGAACGGCTGCCGCACTGCGCATCCATCTCCTCGGGCGACCGGATCGTCGGGCTTGCCTCGTCAGGAATCCACTCCAACGGGTTCAGCCTCGCTCGCCGGGTCATCGACTCCGTCGACGAGGGCGCGTGGCGCGAGCTGCTCACGCCCACCCGTATCTACGTCGAACAGCTGCGCCGCGCGCGCCCGCTCATCAAGGCGGCCGCACACGTGACCGGCGGGGGGCTCGAGGCGAATCTCTTGCGGGTCCTGCCGGAGGATGCGTCGCCTGCGCTTCACTGGAACTGGGAGGCACACCCGATCTTCGACCGGATCCAGCGCGACGGACGGATAGAGATCCAGGAGATGAGACGCGTCTTCAATATGGGCGTCGGCATCGCGCTGGTTACCGAACCGCACCTCGTCGACCGGCTCGCGGAGCTTGTCGGGGAGCCGCTCGTCGACCTCGGGAGCGTCTCTCGTGGCTGATTGCGTCGTACTCGCCTCCGGCTCCGGGTCCAATTTCGAGGCGATCGCCACGCGTCTGGCGGACTCACCCCATCGCCTGCTCTCGCTGATCTGCGATCAGCCGGATGCCCCGGTCATCGCACGGGCGGAGCGCCTGCTCGTGCCGGTGCTGCGGATCTCCTATGTGGAGAGCCGACGCGAGGCGGAGTGCCGTCTCGAGCGCGCCCTGAGCTCGCTGGCGCCGGACCTGGTCGTGCTCGCCGGGTACATGCGCATCCTGCCGGCGGCCATCGTCGATCTGTTCGCGGGGCGAATCGTGAACATCCATCCGTCCCTACTGCCCGCCTTTGCGGGACTGCACGCACTAGAGCGCTCGTATGCCGATCCGGATTCCGCGATGGGAATATCAGTCCACGTCGTGGATCACGGCGTGGACACCGGCCCGCTTCTCGCACAGTTCGAGGCGGACCGTACCGGCGAGCCGGACCTGGTCCAAATGGAGGAGCGTATCCACACCCTCGAACACCGCCACTACCCGCGCATCGTCGCGGAGCAACTCGACGCCATCGACCGCTACCGCGGTGTGAGAGCCTCCCGATGAAACCGCTCGTCATTGGAAACGGCGCGCGGGAGCATGCGCTCGCCTGGAAGTTCGCCCGCAGCAATCGAATCTCCGGTCTCTTCGTCGCTCCCGGCAACGCGGGCACGGCAAGTCTGGGAGAGAACCTCGAGTCTCTGGACATTGAGGACATGGAGGCGGTCGTACGCGCGGCGAACGATGCCGGCGTCGACATGGTGTTCATCGGTCCGGAAGTCCCGCTTTCGCTGGGCCTCGTGGATGCGCTGGCCGAGTCCGGGATTCCCGCGATCGGTCCGCGGGCGGCCGCCGCCAGGCTCGAGGCCAGCAAGGAGGAGAGCAAGCGGTTCATGGAGGCCTACGGAATCCCAACGGCTTCCCATCGCACGTTCACCCATCCGGACGAGCTCGAGCGTCACATCCGCAGCGCAGACCGACGCCTGGTCGTCAAGAAGAGCGGGCTTGCCGCCGGCAAGGGAGTCGTCGAGTCCGAGGACGTGGAGCAACTCGTCTCCGCCGGACGTGCCTTCATCCGGGAGGGCGACTCGGTCGTCGTGGAGGCGCATCTCAACGGGTACGAGGTTTCGCTCTTCGGGATCTCTGATGGCCGCAATCACGTGCTCCTGCCCCCCTGCGCCGACTACAAGAAAGCCGGGGTTGGCGCCACCGGACCGAACACCGGCGGCATGGGCGCGATCTGTCCCGTCCCCTGGCTCACGCCTGCGGAGCTCGCACGGATAGTGTCGACGATCGTCGAGCCCACCTATCGGGGGCTCACGGATGCCGGGCTCGCCTACCGGGGAGTGCTCTACTTCGGCATCATGGTCACCGACGATGGACCGATGCTGCTCGAGTACAATGTCCGGTTCGGCGACCCGGAAGCCCAGGTCGTGCTGCCTCTCCTGGAGAGCGACTTCGGCAACCTGTGTGATGCGGTGCTGCACGACGCGATCGGCGAGTTCCCCGTCCGAGTGTCCACGGCCAGCGCCCTCGGCGTCGTCGTAGCCGCTCCCGGCTACCCCTCGAGCTATCCCAGGGGACTGGTGGTGGAACCTCTTCCGCAGCCGCACGAGCAGGATGCGCTGGTCTTCCACGCAGCGACGACCCTCGCACCGGACGGCACGATCACCACCGGCGGCGGACGCTGCTTCACGGCCGTCGGACTGGGCGAAGAGTTCCTGACCGCGCGAAACAACGCCTACACCGCCGCAAAGTCGATCAGCTTTCCCGGTTCCTGGTTCCGACCCGACATTGGCGGACGCCTGTTCGGGTAGCCGCCGCTCACCGGTGGTCGAGCCAGCCCTGCTGCCGCCTGATCTCGTAGAGCAAGACCCCGCAGGCGACCGACACGTTCAACGAATCCGCGTGGCCGCCGGTGGGAATACGCACGCGGGCGTCCGACCGTTCGGCCAGGAGGCGCGAGACGCCCCTTCCCTCGCTGCCGAGCACGATCGCCGTCCGCCCGCTCAGCTTGACCCGGTGAACGGGATCTCCGTCCATGTCTGCGGCGTACACCCACACGTCATGCCGCTTGATCAGGTTGAGAGCCGACGCGAGATTCGCGACGCTCACGATTCTCACGTGATGGGCGGTCCCTGCGCTCGACTGGATCGCCGCCGCGGACAGGGGTGCCGCCCGCCGTCCGGCTACCACGACCGCCTCCACGCCGAACTGGTCGGCGCTGCGCAGTATCGCGCCGTAGTTGTGCGGATCGGTGACGTGGTCAAGGACGAGGTAGAGCGCATCGGCGGCCCCTGAGGTGAGCACCGACTCGAGCGACGGCCGCGCGGTCTCCGGACGGTGCAGGATCTCAAACGCACAGTCGTGCGCCGCAGGAGCACGTGTGCGCAGTTCGTTGCGCGACACTCGCCTGACCGCGACCCCCACCTCTCGCGCGCGTCGCGCCACATCGGTAAGTCGGGGCGAGTCGCCCGCGACCAGCAGCGTACCATCGATTCCCCCGACGTCCAGGGCCTCCCGGATCGCCCGAATCGAGGTCAGAACCTCAGTCTTGCGCGCCGCCATAGACGACACGCTCGTCGATCACGCCGTCATGCGTGCGGTCACGTTCCCACATGGTGATGTAGACCCCGCGACGCAGGTAGATCCACACGTCTATCCGCTGATCGCCGTTGGTGTCGATCTCCTGACGCTGGAGCACGTTATTGCTGTAGAAGTAGAAGTTGTCCATGAAGCCGTCGTGGTTGAAGTCCATGACTTCGCGGACCTTGTGTCCACGGTCGTTGACCATCACCGCGTAGTCTGTTGACCCGTCCCCGTTGCGGTCGAGCGTCAACCAGTCCTCGCCGTAGTCCTTCGGATCAAAGCTCTGCCAGGAACTCAACGGACGCCGGTCCGGAAACTCGGCCTTGTCCGCCCCTGCGAGCAACGGCACCGACACCAGGAGGCCCAACAGCAACACACACACAGGATGAGGTTTCACCCTTCTATTCTCGGCACTCCGGAGTCGTCTTTGAGTCTTCCTACTCGTTGCGTGCCCGCGCTTCGGCGAGATCGAGCGCGTCGAGCAGCGCGTTCAACCGCTGAGCGAGCTCCCTCAGCTCGTCTCCGCGACGCAGCTGGATTCGCACGTCGGCTTCCCCGGCCAGCACGCGCCTGATATCCGTGGACATCCGGTAGACCGGTCCCGCGTAGTGCCCGGAGTAGCGCACCGCGAAAATGGAGAGCACCACGCCCAGAAGCACATTGTTGATCAGCAGCGGCGGTACGAGGAGGGCCCACCGGCTCGTCTGGGGTTGCGCTTCGGTAGTGTACGACCGACGCTCGATCGTCCGGCCGTCGACCTCCACCGATTCGCGCTGCTCCACCTGGCGATAGACGATGACAAACTCGGTCTGACCGCCTGAGGCGGAAGTGATCCAGGAGAACGCAACCACGCCGACCGTCGCGATCGCGACGCAGCCGACAACGGTCACGACGAACTGGGAAACCATGCGCGTCTGAAGCCCGGATGACAGTACGCGTCGGCGCCTCGCCCGCAGGTTCATCGCCTATCTCAGATCCGAAAGCGGTACCGGGCGCGGTGAGGTATTCTCGCCCTCGAGGGCGGCGAGCTCCTTCAGCAACGACTTCTCCCGCGACGACAGACGCTGGGGCACGGTGACGAGGATGCGGATGTACATGTCGCCCCGACGGCCGGTGCCCGCCTGCGGAATCCCTTCGTTGCGCAGCCTGAGGATCTTGTTGTTCTGAGTTCCCGCAGGAATCTTGACCTTGACCTTCTTGTCGTCAAGCGTTGGTACGTGCAGTTCCGCTCCGAGCGCGGCCTGCGTGTAGCTGATGGGGATCACGCAGTACACGTCGTAGCCGTCGCGTTCGAAGTACTCGTGCGTCCTGACGCGGACAACCACGTAGAGGTCACCAGGGGGACCGCCACGCGGACCCGCGTCACCCTGATCAGGGATCCGGATACGCCGTCCGTCGTCCACTCCGGCCGGAATCGTGACGTTGATCTTCTGGTTCTTCTTCAGCACGCCGCCGCCGCCGCACTTGGCGCACGGCTTCTCCACGATGGTGCCCTCTCCGCTGCAGGTGGGGCAGGTGCTCGCGATCGAGAAGAAACCCGAGCTGCGGCGTACCTGTCCCGCCCCGCCGCAGGTGGGGCAGGTTTTGCTCCCGCTGCCCGGCTCCGATCCGGATCCGCTGCAGCGGTCACAGCCGATCTCCTTGGGGTAGCTGACTTCGGCCTTCGTCCCGAAGGCCGCCTCCTTGAACCCGATCTCCAGATCGTAGCGCAGATCGCTTCCGCGCTGGACACTCTCCCTTCGGCCGCCGCGTCGGCGCCCCCCGCCGAAGAACTGGTCGAAGATATTGCCGAACCCTCCAAGGTCGCCGAAGATGTCCTCGAAGTCGCGAAACGCATGCGAGTAGTCCTGGGCGCCTCCCGCTCCCATGCCCTCAACGCCGGCGAACCCGAACTGGTCGTACGCCTGGCGCTTCTTCTCATCGGCGAGCACCTCGTACGCCTCGGTGGCCTCCTTGAAGCGGTCTTCGGCCGCCTTGTCCCCGGGGTTTCGGTCGGGATGGTTGGCGACCGCAACCTTGCGGTACGCCTTCTTGATGTCATCCTTGCTCGCGCCCCGCTCGACGCCGAGCACCTCGTAGTAGTCGCGTTTCGCCACGGTCAGCTCTTCGTCTCGTCCTCATCCACGACTTCGTAGTCAACGTCTTCCGCGTCCGACCGGGCCTGACCGCCCTGACCGTTGGAGTCGGCTGACTCCTGGTCCTGCCCGGGACTCTCCCCGCCTTCGCCGCCGGCCTGCTGCTGTGCCTGAGCGGAGTAGATGCGTTCGGCGATCGGATGCATGGCCTGGTTCAAGGCCTCCATCTTCGCGCGGATCGACTCGACCTCGCCGCTCTCGATCGCGCTCTTCAGCTCGGTAATCGCGCTCTCCGCGGCACTTTTCTCGCTCTCGTTGATCGTCTCGGCGTTCTCCCGCAGGAGCTTCTCGCTACTGTAGACGAGACTGTCGGCTTCGTTTCGGACCTCCACCGATTCACGGCTCTTGCGATCGCTCTCCGCGTTCGACTCTGCCTCCTTGACCATGCGGTTGATCTCGTCCTCAGAGAGGCCGGAAGAACTCTCAATCCGTATCTTCTGCTCCTTCCCGGTGCCGAGGTCTTTCGCGGAGACGTGGACGATGCCGTTTGCGTCGATATCGAAGGCGACCTCGATCTGGGGCACCCCGCGCGGGGCAGGAGGTATCCCGACCAGGTCGAAGCGGCCAAGTGTCCGGTTATGCGCCGCCATCTCACGCTCGCCCTGGAGCACGTGAATGCTCACCGCGGTCTGGTTGTCCGCCGCGGTGCTGAAGATCTGGCTCTTGCGGGTGGGAATCGTCGTATTCCGCTCGATCAGCTTCGTGAACACCCCTCCGAGCGTCTCGATCCCGAGCGAGAGCGGCGTTACATCGAGCAGGAGCACATCCTTGACGTCTCCGCCGAGAATGCCGCCCTGGATCGCCGCGCCCACCGCGACAACCTCATCCGGGTTGACGCCCTTGTTCGGTTCCCTGCCAAAGAGCTCCTTTACCAGACGCTGAACCGCCGGTATGCGCGTCGACCCACCGACGAGGATCACCTCGTCGATGTCCGATGCCGACAGGCCGGCGTCCTTGATCGCCTGCTGGCAGGGCCCCCGCGTCTTGTCGACGAGATCGGCCACCATCTGCTCGAACTTCGAGCGAGTCAGGCTGTACTGCAGGTGCTTGGGACCGCTCGAGTCGGCGGTGATGAACGGAAGATTGATGTCCGTCTGCTGCGTGCTGGAGAGTTCCTTCTTCGCCTTCTCCGACGCCTCCTTCAGCCGCTGCAGTGCCATACGATCCTGGGCGAGATCGATCCCGTAGTCGCTCCTGAAGCTCTCCACGAGCCAGTCGATGATACGCTGGTCGAAGTTGTCGCCGCCGAGATGGGTGTCGCCGTTGGTGC
Source organism: Spirochaetaceae bacterium (assembly GCA_007118855.1). Lineage (GTDB taxonomy): Bacteria > Spirochaetota > Spirochaetia > DSM-27196 > SLST01 > SLST01. The sequence goes on along the minus strand of SKQU01000076.1, from coordinate 1,410 downwards.
TCTTGACCCCGAACACGCCGTCGCCGAGCTCGAGGATGGAGACGTCGAAGGTTCCGCCGCCAAGGTCGTATACAGCGATCTTCTCTTCCTTCTTCTCCTTGCCGAACCCGTACGACAGCGACGCCGCGGTGGGCTCGTTTACGATGCGCTTGACGTCGAGACCGGCAATCTTCCCGGCGTCCTTCGTCGCCTGCCGCTGCGCATCGTTGAAGTAGGCCGGTACGGTGATCACCGCTTCGGTCACGCTCTCGCCGAGGTAATCCTCAGCGGTCTCCTTCATCTTCTGCAAAATCGCCGCCGAGATCTCCGGCGGAGAGTAGACCTTCTCTCCCACCTTCACTCGGGCAAGACCGTTCGCCTCCGTGATCTGGTAGGGAACCATGGAGATCTCCTCCGAGACCTCCTCGTATCGTCGACCCATGAACCGTTTGATCGAGTAGATGGTGTTCTCGGGATTGGTCACCATCTGGTTCTTCGCCGGCTGACCCACGAGACGCTCGCCCTTGCCGGTAAACGCCACCATGGACGGCGTCGTGCGCTGCCCCTCGGCGTTCTGGATGACAACCGGCTCGCCGCCCTCCATGACTGAGACACAGGAATTCGTCGTTCCCAGGTCGATTCCGATGATCCTTCCCATATGGTACTCCTCTTGATCCTCTCTATCTCAAAAAGATCGGTGCTGCTCGCCTCGCAGGCAAGTCCTCGACGAGGGGCCTATCCCCGGCTCTCTCGCTCATCCGCGGAGGGCGTGGAGGTCGCATCCTTCTGTCCGGAAGCGGGCTGTTCCTGAGCCGGCATCGAGACTTTCACCTTGGCCGGTCGCAGCACCCGATCGCGCAGGAGGTATCCCTTCTGGAAGTCCTCGAGCACCATGGAACTGTCGTGACCGGGGACCTCTTCGGTCATCATCGCCTCATGTCGCTGGGGATCGAACTCCTCGCCCGTGCTCTCGAAGCGCTGCAGCTTCCACTTGCGCTCGAGCATGGACACGAACTGCTTCTCGATCATCACGATCCCGTCGTGGAAGGCGTCGAAATCGCGCGATTCTTCGCCGGATTTGATCGCTCGCTCGAAGTCATCGATGATCGGCAGGAGGTCGAGCAGGAGCTCGCGGTTCGCGTATGAGGCGAACTCCTCCTTCTCGCGCTGCATCCGCTTGCGGTAGTTCTCGAAATCGGCCGACTTCCGCAGCAACTGCTCGCGCAGGTCTGCCAGCTCATGCTCGAGTTCGGCAAGTGCCGGAGGCTCATCCGCACCGGGCGAGCCTCCGGTTCCTACCGCGTGGCCACTCGTCTCCTCGTCCGGCGCGATGTCTTCCTGCGTGGTCTCCTGGTGTTCCGCCTCCCCGGCTGTGGCTTCTATTGATGCTCCAGCTTCGTCGCGGACGTCTCCGTCTTTAGGCATGCATTC
>SKQU01000356.1 GCA_007118855.1 Spirochaetaceae bacterium | reverse complement strand
GCGCGTGAAAGAGGGTTCGGCACAGCTCGGCCGAGCCTACCGAGTGCCGGTGCCACTCCTCGTGGAGCCATCGGGCGAGCTGTCTCACCCGTCCCTCGAGGTCGCGCTCCAGGCAGCCCCATTCGCTCTCGTGGGCGGTGTGCTCAAAGGCGACGAAGAAGGTCTCCACCGGGTCTTCGGGTACCGACCACTCCTCGTGCGCCACTCCGGCACGGTAGTAGAGCAGATCGCCGGCCGACCCGGTGAGATCCCGGTCCGCGAGGCGTACGCGCATCGCGCCCCTGACCACGACAATGAGCTCGTGAAAACGGTGTGACGCTTCGCCGATGTGCCACCGGGGCGAAGGCTCCACGTGACCCGCGTGGATGAGCCGCGCCTCTTCGATCCGGGCTGTCACGGCCTCAGTATAAACCCGGTGCGAACCGAGGGCAATCCTGTACAAAAGAAGGCAACGCGAAGCATTGCGACGGCGGGCGCCAGGGGTGATGATAGGCCATCGTTCTACGGGAGGACCATATGCCAGGAAAACGACCGAAGATCGCGATGATCGGGGCCGGGAGCCTCGTGTTCTGCAAGACGCTCAGCATGGACATACTCTCCACTGAGGCGCTGCGCGACAGTGAGATCTGTCTCATGAACCGCACGCGTCCCAAGCTCGACCGGATGGAGCAGTTTCTCAAGCGCGTCGTGAAGACGAACGGTCTGCCGGCGACCGTCACTAGTACCCTCGACCGGCGCGAGGCGCTTCGCGACGCGGACTACGTGATCAACATGATACAGGTCGGCGGCGTGGAGGCTTTCGGGCACGACTACGAGATACCGCTGAAGTTCGGCGTCGATCAGTGCATCGCCGACTCGCTCGGGCCCGGCGGAGTCTTCCGGCTGCTGCGCACCGCACCGGTACTCGTCGAGATGCTCCGCGACATGGAGGAGCTCTGTCCGAACGCGCTCTTCCTCAACTACACGAACCCCATGGGCGCGGTCTGCTCGCTCATCGCCCGTGTTGCCGATACGATCGCCTCGATCGGGCTCTGCCATGGCGTACAGACCACAATGGACCTCGTTGCGGGGTACCTGGGGCTGCCGAAGGAGCGGGTCGACTACACCTGCGCGGGCATCAACCACATGGCGTGGTTTCTCTCGCTTGCCGACCGGGAGACCGGCGAGAACCTCTATCCCCGGTTCCGCGAGCTGTGCGAGCGCCCCGAGTACTACGTCAACGAGAAGGTGCGATGCGAGGTCATGCGCCAGTTCGGGTACTTCATGACCGAGTCCACCGGTCACCTCTCCGAATACGTGCCGTGGTTCCGCTCGAGCGAGCGGGCCCTCGCCGAGTACTGCGATGAGCCGGCCTTCGGCGGCGAGAGCGGCGCCTACTACAACTTCTGCCGGATGATCGCGGAGAAGTACGACGGAGTGGACTACCTCGAGACCGAGGACGACACGATCGGCCACCGGAGTAACGAGTACTGCTCCTACATCCTCGAGGCGCACCGGACCGACCGCGCCTTCAGGCTGCAGGGCAATGTCCGAAACGACGGCTATATCACCAACCTGCCGGACGGGCTCTGCGTAGAGGTGCCCGTCTACGTGGACGGCCACGGACTTCACCCGCTGCGCGTAGGGGCGCTCCCGCCGCAGTGCGCCGCGCTCAACCAGAGCAACCTCACCGTGCAGGCGCTCGCCGTGGAGGCGGCGCTCACCGCGGATCCGGAGCATATCGTGCACGCGATTGCGATGGACCCGCTGACCTCCGCGGTCTGCACGCTCGCGGAGGTTCGCGAGATGACGACGCAGATGCTCGAGGCCGAACGCGAGTGGCTGCCGCAGTTTGCACAGCGGACGCCGGCGGCAACGCCCCGTATTGCAATCCCGAGCGACGTGAAGCGAGCGGAGGTGCCCGTGGATCCCGCGCTCGCGATCGCGAACCGGTTCGGCGAGCTCGCCGAGCGCAAGGTCTGACACGATGGACGCAGGAGAAGAGATGGAAGCAAGACCGCGAATTGGATTTGTTGGAGTCGGCTCAATGGGGCAGATGGCGCACCTGCGAAACTACGCCGTACTGCCGTGCGAGATCGTCGCGCTCGCCGAGCTTCGTGAGAAGACCGGCAGGGCGGTTGCCGAGCGCTACCGAATTCCCCGCTGCTACGCGAGCGCCGCCGAGATGCTCGAGAAGGAGAAGCTTGATGCGCTCGTTGCGAGCCAGCCGTTCACCCGCCACGGAGTGGTGCTCGACGAGCTGCTCGCCGCGGGCATTCCCGTGCTGATAGAGAAGCCGCTTGCCGCGAGCGTCGCCACCGCCCGGCGCCTCGTTCAGGCGGTCGACCGCAGCGGCACCTTCGTGATGGTGGGGTATCACAAGCGAAGCGATCCGGCCACGATGTACGCGAAGGAGCGGATCGACGAGCTCGTCGCCTCCGGCGAGCTTGGCCGGATGACCTACGCTCGCATTCTCATGCCCGCGGGCGACTGGATCGCGAGCGGGTTCGACGAGCTGTTGAGCGAGGGCGACCCTGCGTCCCACCTTGAGAGCGACCCGCCGGACCCGGATCTGGATGATCAGGGGCGAGAGCAGTACATAACCTTCGTGAACTACTACATCCACCAGGTCAATCTGCTTCGGCACCTGATTGGCTCACCGTACCGGCCCGTCTTCGCCGACCGCGCCGGCAAGCTGCTCGTCGCGGAGGCGGAGAACGGCGTGACCGCGACGATTGAGATGTCTCCCTACCGGACAACCATCGACTGGCAGGAGCAGGCGCTCGTCTGCTTCGAGCGCGGCTGGGTGCGGCTCGACCTGCCGGCGCCGCTTGCGCACAACCGGCCGGGCCGCGTGACTATCTACCGGGATCCGGGAACCGACGCGCTACCCATGGAGGAGAGCCCCACGCTTCCCTGGACCCACGCGATGCGGCAGCAGGCGGCGAACTTCCTCGCCGCGGTGCGCGGCGAGCGGGAGCCCATGACCGGCGCGGCCGAAGCACTTGAAGACCTTGTCGTGGCGCGCGAATACCTGCGCCTTCACACCGGCACCTGAGGAGGAGATCATGCCGTTACGATTCCGCAAAGTGTTACTGGCCGACGAGCGGTACGAGTCCGCCGGCATCTTCGACGTCAACGG
>SKQU01000352.1 GCA_007118855.1 Spirochaetaceae bacterium | reverse complement strand
TGGACGACCGTATCGGTCGACTCGTCGGCCGAGAACCGGACGTCGAATGGCGCAGGGTAGGTCTCGCACGGCCCGCGGTCGGTGATCGCGGCTATCGCTCTGAAGAGCCCTCCAAGCGCCTGCTGGTGCCGGCGCACCGGCGCCGGGCTCATATTGTACGCCACGCCGTCGATGAGCTCCCATCGCTCCTCGTCGTCCCAGGAGTAGTAGTCGGCATAGGTGAACAGCCCTTCCTTCGTCTGCGGTATGCCCATCGCTTGAGCCTCCGGCTTCAGTATAGCATCCCGCCGCGCGCCGGAGGAAGGCAAGCGGGACGGGGAAATCTCCCGTAATGGTAATAGGCGAGCGGTTCACGCTTGCGGTACTATGGAAGAGATGGAGCGTCCGATGGAGCACTACGGAGAGATACTTGAGGCCGAGCTCGAGGAAGCGGTGGAGATCAAGAACCGCCAGGCACTGCACAGGTTTGCTGTGCTGCTCACCGACGGCATGGTCGCGCAGCGCGATTACGATCGCGATAGCGGGGGTATCCGGGCGGATCTGAGGCTCCTGAACGAGACGATGAAGCTCGGGTTTGCCGACGTGAACCGGAGATTCGACTCTGCCAACCGGAGATTCGCTATGATGTTCACCTTCATCACGATCGGACTCACCGTGCTCGGGCTCGCGATCGTGTTCGCACGATAGTCAATGCCCACCGGGCAACCTCCCGGTGAGAGACATCACCGCAGCCGCAGCCGCACACCGATCCAGCCGTCGGGGTCCGCCATCTCCGCGGCGATCAGGCCCAGGGGCACGTCCGCGGTGAGCTCGGCGACGAGCCAGTCGCGTCCCTCAAAGGTGAAACGGGCGCCGGGGCCCTGGACGTCGACGCCCGCGATCGCGTGGGCGTAACGGTCGCTCGTCATGAGGATCGCGTCGAACCCCAGATGGTGGAGGAGGATCACGTAGGTCATCGCGAGGCTGTCGCAATCGCCCGATTCGGTGGCCAGGCATGCGATGGGCGGCTGGAAGTCGGCAAGCCCCCCGGTGCGCACGTAGTCGAAGCCCTGGAGCCAGGAGAGGAGCTCCTGCGGGTAGTCGACGCGCGGAACGCGGTCGGCTTCGAGCCGCGCGCCGATCGCCTGCGCGAGCGGCTCGAGACGCATGTAGTTGTCGCGGTAGATGAGCCTGAAGTAACGGCGCCAGGCATTGCTCGCGGTCTCCCGGTCGAGCGCGCCGTAGGGAGCAAGCACCCGGGCTTCACGGTCGACGAGGACCTCCGTCGCGTCGATCTCGTTCGCGTCGACGGCGAAGGGCAACCGGCTGCCGGCGAAGCGGATCGAGGCGTCGCGGGCGTTCGGCGCCGGAAAGGGGTAGAAGTACTGGCTCACGGGCCCCGGGTAACGGCGGCTCTCCTCGTCAAGAGAGAAGCTGTCGATCGCGCTGAGGAGGTAATCGTGCGCCGTCTCGTAGGAGTCGATCGCGGCGAAGGCGAGGATGGCGAATCCGGCCGCGCCGTTGGCGATCGTCACGAGATACCCCTGCACCTCGATCCCGCCGGTGGTGAAGGCGAGCTCGCTGATCGCCGCGGAGCGGTCCTGGTAGGAGAAGGCGTCCGGTTCGCCCTCCGCGCCGAGCTGGTCGAGCACGTGGAGCGCGAGCAGCGGCCCTGAGCTCGCGGCGCCCGAAGCTCCGGCGCCCGGGTCGAGTGCGATGATCTGGACCATCGCGTCGGCATTGGGCGAAAGGAAGCCTATATGGTCGGGGTTGGAGTTGTCGGCTTCCAGCCATCCCACGGGCAGGTCGACGCTGTACCCGTAGACCGGGTTGACCGCCGCGAGCGCGCCGGCGCTCCATGCGAGCAGAAGCAGCAGGAAGGCGATGGTAATGGAACGAAGGAGTCGTCTCATACTTTCATTGTCGAGCATATCACGCGCGACGTTTACCGCCCGGGGCTTCTCTGGTACGATCTCGCTGTGAACGTCACCGTCCAACCGGGCACCCTCTCAGGCCGCGTCACGGTACCCGGCAGCAAGTCGCACACGATCCGCGCGCTTCTGGTCGCTGCGCTCGCGCACGGGACGAGCCGCATCACCGGCGCGCTCGACAGCGAAGACACCGCGGCCTGTATTCGTGTGCTGCAGGCGATGGGCGTGCGGATTGATGCGCGCGCGCGCGCCGGTGCGCTCGCGGTAGAGGTGGGCGGGTCCGCCGGCCGCCTTTCGCCGCCGGAGGCGACGCTCGACTGCGCGAACTCGGGCACGACCCTCTACCTCGCCCTCTCGCTCGCCGCGCTCCAGTCGTTTCCGGTGCGCTTCACCGGCGACGCGCAGCTGCAGCGCCGGTCCGCCGGGCCGCTTCTGGCCGCGCTGGAGGCGACAGGCGCCCGGGTCGACCGTGAAAACGGCGACTGCGTCCCGCTCACGGTCACGGGCCCCATCGCCGGCGGAGCCGTGACGATCGAGTGTCCTACGAGCCAGTACCTCTCGAGCCTGCTCCTCGCCGCGCCGCTGTGTGAGCGGGGCATGCAGATCACGGTGCCGCTCCTCAACGAACGCCCCTACGTCGAGATGACCCTCGGCTGGCTCGAGGAGCAGGGGATCACCGTCGCGCGTGACGGGTGGCACCGGTTCGACGTGCCCGGCGGCCGCCGCTATGCGCGCTTCACCCGGCGCGTGCCGGCGGATTTCTCCTCCGCGACCTTCTTTCTCGCCGCCGCCGCGGCCACCGGCTCACGACTCACGCTCGAAGGGCTCGAGATGACCGACACGCAGGGTGACAGGGAAGTCGTACGCGTCCTCGAGCGACTGGGCTGCCTGGTGGAAACCGACGCGCATTCGGTGGCGATCGCGGGACCGGGGTACGCCGCGGGAGACCGCGCGACGGCGGCGACGGGCCCGGCCGCCGCTGCGACCGCCGCCGCGCTCACAGGCGGTGAGGTGGACCTCAACGCGATGCCCGACGCGCTTCCGGCACTCGCGGTCGCGGGCACCCGCTGCCGGCATGAGCTTCGGCTCGTCAACGTGCCGCAGGCGCGCGAGAAGGAGACCGACCGGATCGCCGTCATGGCGCGCGCGATCAACGGCCTCGGCGGCCGCGCCGAGGAGCTCCCCGACGGGCTCGTCGTGCACCCGCAGCCG
>SKQU01000311.1 GCA_007118855.1 Spirochaetaceae bacterium | reverse complement strand
GAGGAACTCGTCCTTGAGAATCTCTCCCGGGTGAACGTTCTTCAACCTGCTCATCGTACACTCCTCAATGGTAGTCCACGACTTCGACGTCGTATGCATCGCCGTCTTCCCAACGGAAACAAATCCGCCACTGGTCATTGACGCGTATGCTGAACTGGCCTGCTCGACTGCCGGAGAGCTTCTCCAGCCGGTTGTTCGGTGGTACTCGAAGGTCCTGAAGAACGCCGGCGTTGTTCAGCATCCTGAGTTTTCGCCTGATTCGGTCCTGCAAATCACGAGACATTGACCGTGACTGCCGACCAACCCAAATCGAAGAGGTCAGCTTCGATCCAAAAGACCGAATCATGCTCCATGCTAATGCCTCACATTAGTAATGTCAAGCATGCATAAGCGAGCCCCCCTCCCGCTCCCTTCGTTGACCACGATCCGCCGATCTGTCACGATCTGCCTCCAGAGTTCTGGAGGGGATGCATGGAAACCGAATGGCTGATTGGGGAGACCGGACTGTACCGCGGCTCGCCGCAGGGCGGCTGGACGCAGGCAGGCGCCTACGCGCACTGCATCAACGGAATCGCGGAGCTCGACTCCGGCCTTGTGCTCGGATCCGAGAGCGGGTGCTGGTTCGCGCCCGCCGGGGGCCGGTGGGTGCAGTGGCACGATGAGACGCTTACGAGCGTGATGGCGGTCGCGCCGGCGCCCGTGGGCGCCGGCGTGGTTGCCGCGTCGGCTTTTGGCGTGGCTACGGCGGAGGAAGACGATGCCGGTACGCTGCGGTGGCGCTGGCACTCGGACGGACTGCCGGTGAACGCTCGCTACAGTAACGCGGTCCTCGCCGATCCGTCCGACCCGCTTCGCTGGCTCGTGGGGACGGAAGCCGGAGTGCTCGTCCGCGAGCATGGACAGGACAGATGGGTCTACAGCTCGTTATCCCGGCTCCCGGTGCGCGCGCTCTGCTCCGCGGCGGACGCCTTCTGGGCGGGAACCGACGGCGCCGGAGTCTGGCGAAGCGACGACGGCGTCTCGTGGCGGCGTGCCGGGACGGGACTTGACGACGCGACCGTCTACGCGCTCGCCTGGACCGGCGACTCGCTTCTGGCCGGGCTCGAAGGAGGCCTTGCGGTCGGCGACGGGCGTGGAGGCTGGCGGCCGTGCGGCCCCTCGCTTCGGGTGCGCGCCGTCGGGGTATCAGACGGGATGTGGCTCGCCGGCGCGAACCCAGGCGGACTGTGGTGGTCCGATGATCGCGGGACGCGCTGGCGACGGAGCGGCTTTCACTCGGTACGGACCATCGCATGGAGGGCGTCGGCATGAACCAGGAGCGCTACAACCGTGAGGTGGACGGACGCGCGAAGGAGATCGTGCGCGCGATGGCCGATCGGAAGGCCGAGTCGCTGTGGGCCGCGCACGCGCTCCTGTCCGTGGGACGGGGCCATGACCGGATAGGTGAGATCGTCAGGCGCGATCTGGGGGGATTCACCCTGGGCCTTTCAGGCGCCGGCCCCTTTCAGGTGCTCCCCGCGATGCTCCTCCTCTGCCGCTGGGAGGACGAGCTGGATGCGGATACCGTTGAGATAATCCGACGCTTCTTCACCCAGGGCGTGCTCGAGCGGGGCAATACCGAGAACCACTGGCTCATGTTCTATGCGGGCAACCTCCTTGCCGCCGAGCGGTGGGCCGACGAGCCGGTCTTCTGGAACGGCCGGCCGCCCGCGGCGGTGCACGCGGAGGCGACGCGGTGGATCCTGGGCACGATCGAGCGGACCGTCCGGATCGGCCACCACGAGTACGACTCCCCGGGCTATCACATTGAGCACATGGCGCCCCTGGTGGGCCTGTACGAGCACGCGAAGGACCCGCACCTGCGGTCGCAGGTCGAGCGCGTTCTGACGCTGCTCGTCGCGGACATGGCGCTCGAGTACTACCGCGGTTCCTGGGCGGGCGGGCACAGCCGCGAAGGGTACCGCCAGAACACGTGGACGCGTAGCGGTCCCATCCAGACCCTTCAGTACCTCTACTTCGGCGGCGAGCCGCTCGACCCGGAGGTCCATCTCCACGGCTTTGCGATGCCCGCGACGGTCTCCTCCTACCGTCCGCCGGCGCTCTTCGCCGAAGTCGCGCTCGACCGCTCGACACCCCACGCCGTGAAGAAGACGAAGGCGCCGCGGACGATCTTCCGCCACGTCGACCGCGAATCCCGACCGGTGCGCAAGTACACCTGGATGAGCCGTTCCTTCGCGCTCGGCTCCTCGCAGCTGGGACTGCCCGGCGCCCCGGCCGGCCCCATCGACCTCGTCTCGTGGGATCTCACCTGGCACGGCGAGAAACACCAGGCCAAGATCGGCTGCAACCATCCCTATCTCCATCCGGGGCGTTTCAGCGCCTTCCTCAACCCGCTTCCGGAGGACGCCCGCCGGGCGATCGGCGGCGGCAAACCTTATCTCCAGCGCCCTGACCGGCTTTTCGGCGCTTCGCCGTACGAGCGGATGATGCAGCACGAAGGCACGGTGATTGTCCTCTACCGCATCCCGCCGCACGACGAGTCGCCCTTCGTCAACCTCTACCTGCCCATGAGCGCCGAATGGATCGCGCAAGGAAGCTGGCTCTTCGCCGAGCTCGACGGGTTCTACGTGGGCATCCGTCCCATCGGGCGCTACATCTGGGAGCACATCCGCGAGTCGTCGGCTGACAGCACGATGGTGAGCGAGGGCGGCCTGATTGACACGTGGCTGCTTCGCATCCTCGACCCGCACGCGGGCCTGGTCCTGGAGGCGGTGGAGGCCGACGATGCAGGCGCGTTCGCCGCCTGGTGCGACCGGCGCGCCTCAGCCGACGCCGACCTTGCCGGATGGCCGGAGAGCGCAGTCGTACGCGTTCCGACCACAGGCGGCAGCTTGCTCGAGCTGGAGTACGACGGAGCGCACCGCGTGGACGGCGAGCCGATCGACTACGACTCGTGGCCGCTCTACGAGTCGCCGAATGCGCACGCCCTCGTCAACACCGGCACGATGCGCTTCCGGCGCGGAGACGACCGCCTCGAGCTCGACTTCGGTATTGATCCGGCGAAGCCGCTCATGCCGATGCGGGTGATCGGGTAACCGGGCGGCCGCGCGGCCGAAGCCCTATGCGAAGATGAT
>SKQU01000338.1 GCA_007118855.1 Spirochaetaceae bacterium | reverse complement strand
TCAGCACGAGCTCCATCCGTTCGTACACGTCGAGCGCCTCGAGAACCCGCTGCTGTTCGTCGCGCTCGATGTTGAGAATGCTCGTGATGAAGTCGGCGATCTTGCCGGGATGGTCGATGTTGACCATGTTCAGGCGCATCTCTTCGCTGAAGAGGTTGTTGTTCTCGCTGATCTGCTTCATCTCGCTGATCAGGCTGCGCGTCAGCGCCTTCACATCGTCGCTCGTGTCGTTGCGGTCTTCGAGGTGTTCCACGGCGGCGACGATTGGCGTCGCGTTCTTGAGGATCTTCTTGATGCGGAACCGTTTCACGGTGGAGATGAAGATGTTGTAGCCGCCGTCGGGCAGGTTGATCCGCTTCGCGATCTTCGCCGCGGTGCCGACCTCGTGAAGATCGTCGCCCGTGGGGTTCTCGTCGTCGGCCTGCCTGGTGAGCACGAGCCCTATCATGCTGTTGGTGTTGATCGCTTCCTCGATCGCGGCGATGTCGTCGCGATCGCGAATCATCACCGGCGTGAAGATGCCGGGGAACATGGGCTTCCCCGACACCGGGATGATCACGAGACGGTTCGGGAGAATGCTGTCTGCTGGTATGATCATCCGCTGGTTCTGAGTGTCCATGAAGCTCCTTCTTTGCGACTTGAGTATAATTAGGGTATGGAGCCGACTGAGGCGGAGTCAAGCAGGAAGGGCGAGGCATGACTCGATCGCACGCAACCGAAGCGATAGTGCTCAAGAATAGCCGGATTGGAGAGATACACAAAGGAGTCGTGCTCCTGACCGCCGACGAGGGCCTGGTGCGCGCGATCGCGCACGGGGCCTACTCGCAGAAGGGTAAGCTGCGCGGGACGACCAATCTCTTCTGCTGCGGGACCTGTTACCTCTACACCGACCCCACCAGGGAGTCCACCAGAATCACTGATTTTGACGTCCGCGAGTACCACCCCGGGATCCGCGAAGACCTCGCGAGGTTCTACACCGCGAGCCTCTGGGCCGAGAGCGTGCTCAAGACGTATGCGACCGGGGGCGATGCGGGACGGCTCTACGAGCTGTTCGTGACCGCGCTTGACGAGCTGCAGGGACGCGACCCGGGCGAGGCGCCGCTGGTCAGCATCCATTTCGTCTGGAGATTCCTCGAGTACAGCGGGCTTCAGCCGGACCTGCGGCACTGCGTGGTCTGCGGAGAACACCTCGCCGAATCACAGCCCATCTACTTCTCGGCTCGGGAGGGCGGTTTCTGTGCCTCCGAGCACGCAGTCGACGAGATGCCGGTCTGGCAACCCGGGGCCGCCGCGTATCTGCGCCACGCGGGACGACTCGCCCTCCGGGATGCGCTACGCATCGTCCCTCCTGCGGCCTCGATTCCGCGGATCAGGCGTGTGCTGTATGAGATCCTCGAGCACCACGTGGATTCGCCTCTGAACGCACTGCGGACCGGAGCCGGTATTCTCTCTTGATGAGCTTCGTGCTATCCTCGCATCGCATGAGAACTGTGGATCTGATCGCGAAGAAGCGCGACGGGGGAGAGCACACCGCCGGCGAGATCGAGCACCTGGTGAACGGGTACGTGGACGGTTCGATCCCGGACTACCAGGTCTCGGCATGGCTCATGGCCGTCTGCCTCTCCGGCATGAGCGCGGCCGAGACCGCAGCGCTGACCCGTCTCATGATCGAGTCGGGATCGACGATGGACCTCGCGGGTCTGTCCGGTCCCCTGGTGGACAAGCACTCGACCGGCGGCGTGGGGGACAAGGTGTCGCTCATTCTCGCGCCTCTGGCCGCGGCCTGTGGTCTGCAGGTCCCAATGATGAGCGGCCGCGCGCTCGGGCACACAGGGGGGACACTGGACAAGCTGGAGAGCATCAACGGGTATTCGACGCAGATGGAGGTCTCCCGGTTTCGGAGGATCATTGAGGAGTGCGGATACGCGATGACCGGGCAGAGCGCGGACATCGTCCCGGCCGATCGGCTCCTGTATGCGCTGCGGGACGTCACGGCGACCGTCGAGTCGATCCCGCTCATCACCGCGAGTATCATGAGCAAGAAGTTCGCCGAGGGCGCCGAGTCGCTTGTTTTCGACGTCAAGACAGGATCCGGCGCCTTCATGAAGAGCCTCAGCGATTCGCGTGCGCTTGCCGACTCGCTGGCCGAGACAGGGCGCAGTCTGGGGCGCGGGGTCGTCACCGTGATTACCCGTATGGACGAGCCGCTCGGGTGCATGGTGGGGAACTACCTCGAGGTCGAAGAGTCGATGCTCTGTCTGGCCGGCGACACCCTGCGTCCCGGCTATACGCCTGCGGCCGATCTCATGACCGTCACGCTGCGACTCGCCGCGTGGATGCTCGTGGCCGGCGGTATCGCCTCCTCGGTTGAGGAGGGAGAATCGCGATGTCGTCGGGCGTTGGAGGATGGGTCGGCCTACGAACGCTTCCGGCGCAACGTCTCGCTTCAGGGAGGAGACCCCGATCGTCTCGAGTCGGAGCTCGGCGGCCGGCGCGCCTCCTGCGCCGTGGTGATCGAGGCGCCGCGAGCCGGGCGAGTCGCCGGGATCGACGCCTACACGGTCGGGATGGCCGGCGTCGGACTGGGCGTGGGACGTAACCGGACGGACGACGAGGTGCTCGCCGATGTCGGCGTCGAGCTCGCGACGAAGGTAGGGAGCGCGGTTGCGAGAGGCGATCCTCTCTGCACGGTCTACGGTGAGACCGAAGCCGCGACGGCCCGAGCGGCCGAGGCGATCGCCGAATGCTTTCTCATCGAGGACGATGAGCCGCAGCGGACGCCGCTCATCGTGGAGGAGCGGTCGGCGCTGTGAAGTGGAACAAGAAACCGATTGACGGTGCACGGGTGAAGGAGTTCGCCGTCGCCTACGATCTCGACCTCCTGGCGTCCGCGATCTTCGTGCGCCGCGGAATCGACACCCCTGAGCGTGTGCAGTTCTACCTCGAGGATGATCTGCGGTTCCTGCACAATCCGTTCCTCTTTGACGAGATGGCCGACGCAGTACAACGAATCCAGCAGGCGGTCAGTGAGGGTGAGCGCGTGCACGTGTTCGGCGACCGTGACGTTGACGGGATGACGAGCACGGTGCTGATGACCGAAGCGCTGCAGAATCTCGGGCTCGAGGTGAGCTGGGGCGTGCCGATGGGAGACGATCCCTACGGGCTCACCGTCGGTCTCGTGGAATCGCTTGCGGCGCAGGATGTGACGCTGCTGGTCGCGGTCGACTGCGGAACTACGAACGTCGCGGAGATCAGGCGTGCGGCGGATCTCGGGATCGACACAATCGTGATCGACCATCACAATCCGCAGGAGGAGCTCCCGCCGGCGGTCGCGCTCATCAACCCCAAGATGCCGGATTCCAGTTACCCGTTCGCGGGTCTGTGTTCCTGCGCTCTGGCAGGCAAGGTCCGGTACGCGCTGGGGTTCGCCCATACCGACTTCTTCAACCAGCCGCTGTGCCTGCTGAACGCGCGTCCCGGCAACGAGTCGATCATCATGGACGCGATCAGGATCGAGAACATGGTGGAGATCGACCGGATCAGCGAGAGTCTCGTGCCCGGTGTGCTGGATGTCGAACATTCGCGGCTCGCGGAGTTCCTCCAGGGGGCCGCGATCCTCGTCTACGATGCTCCCGCCCAGGAGCAGATCCTGCGCCGCGCCTTCGGCCCCAACGTTGATGTGAGCACCGTCGATGTCGCCCCGGAGATATGGAAGCTCTTCCCGGCCCTCAACGGCCGTTCGCTGCTGCGGCTGCGAGGCGAGTCGCGACTGTCCCGGTACAACGGCCGGGCATCCGGCGAGATCGATGTCTTCCTGAGCCTCTTCACGACTTTCGTTCATCGGCGCGAGACCGCGCTCCTCGACGACCTCGCAGGGTCGCTCGACCTCGTTGCGCTCGGCACCCTTGCAGACATGATGCCGCTCGAGGACGAGAACCGGATCCTCGTGAAACAGGGGCTTCGCCGCATGACCGAGGCACCGCGGCCGGGGCTGCGGTCGCTGCTCGAGCGGCAGAAGCTGCGCGGGAAGACCATCGCTGCTCGCGACGTGGGCTGGATGGTGTCGCCGGTTCTCAATGCGTCCGGGCGGATGGGCGAGCCTGATCGCGCCGTACGGCTGCTGCTCACCTGTGACGAGCAGGAGCGCGAGCGGCTCGCGGATTCGGTGATCGAGCTGAACACCAGGCGAAAAGCGGTAGGTGACGAGGCGTGGAGTCTCGTCCAGGCGCAGGCCCGTACAAGCTTTGATGACCACGAGGGACGGTTCATCCTGGTGCACCACGAGGCGATCCACCGCGGTGTGACCGGCATCGTGGCCGGACGGCTCGCGCGGCACTACGACGCTCCTGCCGCCGTCATCAGTCTGCTGCCCGACGGCGCGGTGGGCAGCGTTCGCACCGCGCGCGGCATGGTCGTGACCGACCTCCTCGCCCGTTGTGACGATCTGCTTTCGGATTGGGGCGGACACGATCAGGCCGGCGGGTTCCGGCTTGCCGCCGCCCGGATCGCAGGGCTCGAGCAGCGCCTGCGCGCGATCATCCCGTCGATGGCCATGCGCGAGCAGTCTGAGCCTGCGCTCGAGATCGACGCCGAGCTCACCCCGGATCTTCTGACTCTGAAGCTGCTCGAGGTCGTGCGGCTTTTCGCCCCCTTCGGGCAGACCAATCCTCCGCTCTCCTTTCTCATTCGCGGTCTGCGCGTCCTCGACCTCTCGTTCATGGGTAAGACCCAGGAACACCTCCGGTTGACCTTTGATGCCGGAGCGAGCAAATGGCCGGCGGTGTACTGGAGCGCCGCCGAACGGGTCGGCACGGTGTTCACCAAGGGTGACCTCGTGGACACCGTCGTGAACGTGGGGGTGAACTACTACCAGGGGACCGAGACTCCGCAACTGACGGTCCTCGACGTCCGCGAGAGCCTGCAGTAGCTTCTGTCAGAGGAATGCTCATGCGTCGCCCCCTTCTCACCCTCGTCTGTCTCCTGTTCGCGGGTATCGCCGCAGCCGAGTCAAAGCCGGGCGTCTCCGGCGAGCTCGCCCAGGCCGTTCTGACGGAGGGTCCCTCCGGACGGTCGGCGGCGAGCGGACCAGTCGTGATCATGCCGGCCGAGGTCGCGCCGGGGTCGATCCTCAGAGCAGCCGCATCCGGTGGAGTCGTACCGAGCGTCATGGAGCTGCATCGCGACACTCATGTGCTCGCCCGGGCTCATCGGATAGGAGTCCGGATGACCGGGGCTACCGAGCTCGGTGTGTTTCTCATGGGAATCGACTCGACGGTCGAACCGGGGATGTACGTCGTACGGTACTTGAGTGCCGAAGGTGACCAGGTCCTCTCGCGTGAGATAGAGATCACCGCGCGCGAGTTCCGCATTGAAGAGATCAGCCTCGACCGCCGGCTCACCGCGCTGCGGCGTGATCCCGATCCCGTGAAGACCGCGCAGAGCCGGGAGCTGACCGATCTCATCCTCTCGCGGGACCCTCAGGCGCGCTACCACTCGGGGCCGCTCGGCTGGCCGATGCCGGAGGACTCGCGCCGGACGTCGCTCTACGGAGACCGTCGAGTCTTCGTCTACTCCGATGGATCGCGGGCGCGGACCGTCCACGCGGGGCTCGATCTCGCCGCGCCGTCGGGCACGCCTGTGCTGAGCTCAGGGCGAGGAATCGTGCGGATGGCCCGCGACCGGATCGTGACCGGCAAGACGGTGGTGATCGAGCATCTCCCGGGGGTCTTCTCCATGTACTACCATCTCGACGAATTGTCCGTGGCTGAAGACACGGTCGTCGAGCAGGGCGATCCGATAGGCACCGTTGGGGCTACCGGCCTCGCGACCGGGCCGCACCTTCACTGGGAGGTTCGGGTCGCCGGCGTCGCGGTCTCCCCGGTCGAGACGACCGAGCATCCGCTGGTTGCCGATCTCGTTCCTCCGGGCGTTTTCGCGGAAATCGAAGCGGAGAACGACGCGGACCGGGCCCCCTGATGGGGCTGCTCGGCCGACTCGACTGCCGGCCTTGACAGCCGGCGTCTTTTTGGGGAACTTTTCACGAGGCGCACCGGTTGCCGAGCGAGCGGAATCCGTGCCGGAAAGGGGGTGATGGTATCGCCTACGTACGTGTTGACGATGGTGAGAACCTCGAAAAGGCGATCAAGCGGTTCAAACGCATGGTCGAAAAGGAGGGAATCATCCGTGAGTGGAAGAAGCGGGAGTACTACGAGAAGCCTTCCACGATCAGAAACAGGAAGAAGAAGAGCCTTGAGCGGAAGATCCAGAAGAAGGTCCGCAAGATTCAGCAGTCCAAGAGCTACTGATGATCCGGCTCCGGGCGAAAGGGTGCATCTGTCAGGGTGCACCCTTCTTTTTTTCCGGAGCACGCCTTGACCGCGCCCCGGTCGGTCGAACCGCCGGCCGAACCGCCGGTTCCCGCCTTGAGTCCCGCCGCGCGGGCGCTGCTTGAGGAGATTCGTGACCGCGAAGGCGAGCACGCGTATGACCCGCTTCATCTCGGGGAGGCGAACGATCGCGGGCTCTCCGCGGTGCTCCGCGAGCTTGCCGGGGCGGGCGAAGTGCTCGAGCTTGAGCGGGGGCACCTCATCTCGATACCGACCTATCGCCGGCGCCGCGCGATGCTGCGCCGGATGCCTCCCGGTTTTCACTCGCGCGAGGCGGCATCGGTCTGGGGCTGTTCGCACGGCAGAGCGCGTGCCGTGCTTGCGCGGATGGTACGTGATGGCCTGGTTCGGCGGGTTGACGGCCGTTTTCGCCTGGCGGAGGACCAGCATGAGATCTGAGCGAAGGCGGGCAGGGCTGGGCGTGCGGGCTCTGGTGGGCACAGGCGTCGTGGCGGCGCTCTTCGTCGCTGCCGGCGCGCTGATCGGCTGCAGCGGCAGTCCTCCTGAGATCCTGCACCACGACGCACGGCTCTCCCTGCTGAGGGACCCCGCGAGCGGCGAGAGCGCGGAGGTCCTGCGACTCTTCATAGCCGTGCGGGATCCGGATGGGGCCGACGATCCCATGAGGATCTTCGTGATCCACGATGAGCAGACCGTCTACTGGGAGATGGACCGCAGCGAGTGGGTGCGCACCGAGCATGCCGGGGAACAATGGTACGGGATGCCCGATCTGCGGATGCCCGATGGAGGAGCCCTGCCGCGCGGCAGGTATCGCCTGATCGTCGAGGACGGCGCACTCAGCCGCGATGAGTCGGAGCTCTACCTCACCGCAGCCGCGGCCGACCGCTCCGCCGCGTTTCCAGGGCTGCGGATAGACGGACGGGCCCTGGAGATCGACTACCATTCCGAAGTGATCCTGCGCGTCTATAACCGGGCCGGGCGGATGATCGTCAACCGCTCACTGCTCCCCGGACCGGTTCCTGACGAGGTGATCCGGCAGATCCCCGACGAGACCGGCCTGCAGGCCTACCTGACCTCGGTGGACGGCGAGCCGCGGCGGGAGAGTGGCCCGTACACGGTGCCGCGCTGAGCCCTCTACTCTTCGATGATCTCGCCTGAAGCGATCTTCTTCTTCCGCTCCCGATTCGCCTTCCCTGCCCGGTAGAGGTCGACCAGCTGTCGCCAGAACGATCGCCCGAATCGTGAGGAGAGGTCTTCGGCCGCTTCGGCCAGGTCGAAGTCCTCGCCGAAGCGTCGTTTGAGCTCGTCCCAGTGTTTCACGAGCCAGACGTAGAGGTCGGCCTCGGTGCGGCCCGGAAATCTGGACAGGAGCCGTTGCTCGCGGATCACGATGATGATCGGGATGAAGACGTTCGCGAACCAGGAGCGCATCGCAGCTTCGAACGGGATCTCCTCCTGGTGGTGCTGGTTTACGTAGTACTTGTGGCCGTAGATGTGGTCGAGGACCTCGTCGTAGCGGCCGATCGCGGTGAATACCAGGTCGTAGTCGGGGAAGATCTTGTCGAACCGGGTTCTGCGGTTGAAGATCCTCCTTTCGTACTCGATGACGCGGCGCTTCAGCCCCTCCCGGGTGATCCCCGGGTCGAGCTCGATCGCCGAGTCAAGGGCTACAACCTCCGCGTCGATGCTTCCCCCCCCCTGCGCGCGCGCGACGGATACCCGGTGGTTTCCGTCGCGAACGAAGTACACTCCGCCTATCTCGTAGAGCCTGATGGGCGGCAGGTTCACCTGTTGCAGATGGGCCTGGTCCACACGGGTCCAGCGGCGGCGCAGATGCTCGTGTCGCGGGAGGAACTGTTTGTTGAAGTCGGCGTACCGGCCTTCCGATCCGACGATTCTGTCGAGCGGAACCACCTGCAGGCCCCGGTACGACTCCCCCTTCGGGCGCAGCACGTCGCGCACCTCGCGCAGCGAGAGCATCTGATCGCGCTGCGGATTGAGCAGGTTGACGATCTTCTGCAGTGTCTCGCGGGACCGGGCCCTGGAGAAATCGGAGTCGGCGGCGTGCTGGAAGTATGGACTACTCATACTGCTGTTCTATTCGGAGGCTACTGCGGATCAGCGTCGGTTTCCAGGATGTAGTGATCGTAGACATTGATGATGGTCGTCTGTTCATAGTGGGAGATCCTTTGGGCGTTCAGGTCGTAGAGGTGAACGTGTCCGTGAAGCTGGTACTTCGGCCTGAAGGTTCGCAGGAACCAGAGAAAGACCCTGAAGCCGATATGCGTGGGATCGCTGCGGTCGTTGATGCCGAAGGGCGACGCATGGGTGAGCAGGATGTCGAGCGCGCGTCCGTGGAAGATCCGGTGCCAGACCAGTGCCGGCAGCATGAGGATGATCCGGCGCAGCATCTGGAATTCGGTGAACTGGTTCGCGCCCTTGTTGTAGCGTCGGCATCCTCCCAGTCCGGCAAGGATCACCCCCTTGCGCCGCACGACCCTGCCGCCTATGTAGGTTGAGCCGAAGTAGTTTCGCAAGAGCGGGGCGTTCTTTATCTCGTAGCGCTCCGGATCGTCCGCGATGCCCCACTTCCGGAAGCGCGACAGGTGCTTCAGATGATGGTTGCCGAACACGAAGAGAACGGGTTTGTTGAGGCTCGCTGAGATGAAACCGAGGTACTCCATGGGAAGATCGCCGGCGCTGAGAACCAGGTCGACGTCGGCGAACCGCTCCTTGACGGCGGCGCTGTACACGAGCGGATCGACGTGATCGGCGACACAGAGGATCTTCATGAGGGTCACATCTGGATCTGCTGGAGCAGCGACTGCAGCTTGTCCTTCGCATACAGGTCGATGGGTCGGTTCTCCGCGTAATCCTGCGCAAGGCGGCTGAAGGCCGAGCTCGTGACGATCAGTCCCCGGGTGATCGCCTGTTTTCGCATCTCCTCGTGCGCGTCGCGGACGGTCGACTCGTCGATGATCTCGGCGACCCGGAGGTATTGGATGAGCTTGGGCATCGAGCGGGCGTTGCGCCACTTGGACGTGCTCTCCACGGCGATCACCTCCGCGCCGCTGTCGACTGCGCGTACGTCGCGAACGTTCAGTCCCATCGCCTCGGTCAGGCGCCTGCACACGTCGAGGAACTGGTCGTGGCCCAGGGTGAGGTAGTCCTTCATCCGGTCGTCCGTGCGCAGCTCCTGGTACTTCGACAGCTTCTCCGCGACGTCGCGAAAGTTCGGCTTCTTCGAGTAGATGTACTCCCACTCCTCCACGGCGCGCTCTATGCGCCGCGTCTTCTCGTAGCAGTGTGAGAGGAAGTACCGCGCGTAGAGCGACTCGTTGCTCCCTTCGTCGGCGAGCTTCGCGGCGCGCTCGAGCTCCGAGACGGCCCGGTCAAGGCTTCCCAGAGTGATCAGGCATCCCCCGCGTTCGATCAGCGACTTCACCTTCAGGCCCGGCTCCCTGCTCGACTTCTCGAATGCGCTCATCGCGGCGATGCAGTCCCGGGAGTCCTTGAGAATCTTCCCGATGTAGTACCACGCCTCGTGGTTGTCAGGCCGCAGGCGGACGGCAGCGTCGAGCTCGGCACGGGCTTCCACCGACCGTTTCGCCCGGTAGAGCAGCAATCCGAGTCTCGTGCGTGCCTCGGCATTCCGCGGGTCGAGCTCGCAGGCTTTGCGGTAGTAGCGTGCGGCCTTGTCGCTGCTGCTGCGCTCCTCGAAGATGCATCCGACCCGGGAGTAGTAGTCCGCATTGTCCGGATCACGTTTGAGCAGGAGCAGGTACTCCTTCAGCGCTTCTTCCGGTTGATTGAATTTGGCGTACAGCTCCGCTATCTTCTGTCTGAACGGTACTTCGTCGACCAGGCCGTCGAAGTTGCCGATCTGGTTCACCGTTTTGAGCTCCATCAGGGCGAGCTCCTGCTTGTTCTCCTGGTCGTATGCGAGTCCGAGAAGGTAATGAGCGTCGGCGTTGCGGCTGTCTTTGGCGATCAGCTGCTTCGCAGCCTTGATGACCGCCTGCGTCTTGTTCTGCTTCAGCAGGTTCCGAAGCGACTCGACGCGCCTTGGCACGAGGATTGAGCGCATGAGAAAAAACGCAACAACGGCGATGGCAATACCGAGGATGATAATAGCAATGATCAATCCCATACGTTCAGCTTGCAGGAAGAGTACGGCGTTTGCACCGGCCTGTCAAACCGCGAGAAGGGCGGTTACGCTGCTGTTCATCGCGAGTGTAATGCTGGTGAGCATGCCGCTCACCGCCTCGGATCTGTTCGATCAGGGCGCCGATGCGCTCCTTCACAACCGTGCGCGCGAGGCCGCGACGATCTTTGAACGGGTCGTCGAGCAGGAGCCGGTGAACGTACGTGCCCACCTCTATCTCGCGCTCAGTTACGAGCAGCTCGGCAGGTACGAGCAGGCGATCGCGACTCTCGAGCGGGCCGAACGGCTGCCGGGCGCCGACCGAAGCCTCGTCCGGTTCAATATGGGCAATAACTTCATCCATCTCGGCCAGGCCGAACGTGCCCACGACTCCTACACGGCCGCCCTCGGCCTGAACCCCAAGGCGGCCGACGCCTACCTGAATCGGGCCAACATCGCGGTGAGGCTCGAGATGTACGACGAGGCCATTGAAGACTACACGACCGTTCTGACGCTCGCGCCCAACCATCGCCAGAGGCCGGAGATCGAACGCATGATCGTGCTGCTCTCCGACCATATCGAGCAGGCTCGCATTGAGGCGGAGCAAGAGGCGCGGCGTCTCGCCGAGGAGCAGCGGCTGCGCGAGGAAGCCGAAGCACGCCGGAGGGCGCTGCTCAACGATGTGCTCGATTCGATCCGCACCGCCACGGAGGAGACCGAAGGGCTCTCCGCCGGCCGGGAGGATCTTGATACCTACGAAGAAGAGTTCGACATCGCAGACTGATCGGACGCGGCGAGGGAGGGCGCGACGTGTACGATAGACAAAGGCTTCTGATCATCGCAGGAGCGGCACTGCTCGTGCTCGCGCTCGTGGGAGGCACGATCGCGATCGTGCGGTCGCGCGCCGCGGCGCGCGCCGCGGCGACGGCTACCCAACCGGCCGGCGTGACTGAGACCGAAACCGTGGACCAGACGCGGCTGAACACGCTGCGGCTTGCCCGCGAATACCATGAGGCGGGCGAGTACCAGCGTGCGCTCGATCTCATTGATCGGCTTCTGATCGGCGACGCGGAGGACGAAGAGGCCCGCGAGCTGCGCAGCCGCATACTCGAGGCGCGCCGCATCGCGGAGGCTGAGGCCCGAGCCGAGGCGGCCGCCCGCGCTGAGGCGGCCGCGCGGCC
>SKQU01000247.1 GCA_007118855.1 Spirochaetaceae bacterium | reverse complement strand
CCAGATCATGAAGTCCGCCGTCGGCGGCGAACTTCATGAACAGAAGCCGCCCGTGCGTGAACGCGAGGTCGGGCGCCGTGTTGGTCGCCATCATCACCGTGTGGCGGACCATCGAACCGCCGACGGGCACGAACCTGACGTCGATGCCGAGCTTCGCCATCTCACCCTGGACGTACTCGGTCCACGGGTTGTCGTTCAGGCGCCCCTGATCCCTGGGAACCTCCGCTCGCTCCACGATCATGACGCGAAGCCTGGCTTCTCCTTCGGACCGGCCGGCGGCGTAGAGCGTGAGCGACGCCAGAACGAGCAGGCCGATGAGTGCAGTGATCCGTGACATCTCTACTCCTTGAGTGACCCTATGAGGGCCCCTTTCACAAAGTGTTTCTGCAGGAACGGAAACGCGATGAGGACCGGCGCGGTCACGAACATGATGGCGCCTGCCTTCACTGATTCGACCGGTATATCGTCGGCCCGCCCGAACACGACCGTGGGTCCGTAGCCGACGCCGTCGGTGATGAGCTGCTGAAGACGCAACTGCAGCGTGTACTTGTCCGGATCCTGGATGTAGATCAACGCCTGGAAGAACTGGCTCCAGTGCCCCACCCCGTAGAAGAGCGTGAGCGTGGCGATGATTGGCGTGGAGAGGGGGATGATGATCCGGAGCAGGATCCCGATCTCACTCGCGCCATCCATCCGGGCGGACTCGGCCAGACTGGTCGGTATGCCGGAGAAGTAGGTCTTCATGAGGATGAGGTTGAACGTCGCAATGGTTCCCGGCAGGATCAGCGCCCACACGGTGTCCAGCAGGCCGAGCGAGCGAACCACCATGAACAACGGAATAAGCCCTCCGCTGAAGAACATCGTGAAGAGGATCAGCAGCCAGATCACCCGCCTGCCCACCAGGTCCGGCTTCGCGAGCGGATAGGCACCGAGTGCCGTGATCATCACGTTCACCGTTGTGCCAAGGATCGTCAGGTAGACCGTGAAGCCGAGCGCGCGCATCATCGCAGCGCTCTCGAACACCGTCCGGTAGCCCCGCAGCTGAAAGCCCACCGGGAAGAGGCCCACGCGGCCCGAGAGGATCGCGCCCTCCTCCGAAAACGACAGCGCGGTCACATGCACCATGGGAATGAGGCACGCCGCGGCGACCATCGTCAGAAGCACCACGTTGACCGCGTCGAACCAGGTGACCGGGTCCCGCCGTGCAGCCATCAGAAGAGCCCCTCGCCCTTGATGCGATTGCTCAGCCAGTTGGCCGTCAGAAGAAACACGAAATTCACGACCGACTGGAAAAGCCCGACCGCGGCGGCGTACGAGTAGTCCACGTTGAGGAGCCCCACGCGGTAGACGTAGGTACTGATGACGTCTGCGACATCGAGCACCATCGGGTTACCCAGGAGGAAGGGACGATCGAAGCTGATGGTCATCACGTTGCCGACCGAAAGGAGGAACACGACCAGAATCGTCGGTGTGATTCCGGGAAGAGTCACGTGCTTCAAACGGTGCCACCGCGACGCCCCGTCGATCATCGCGGCATCGTAGAGATTCGGATCGAGCGCGGAGAGAGCGGCCAGGTAGATGATCGTACCCCAGCCGACCTCCTTCCAGACTCCTGACAGCTGGTAGATTGCGACCCACCACACCCGGTCGGTCATGAAGTAGAAGCTCTCTCCGCCGAACGTCCGGATAATGTTGTTCACCAGCCCCGATGAGGGGGAGAGCACAGAGATGATGAGGCCGGACACGACGACCCACGAGAGGAAGTGCGGAAGGTAGACGATCCCCTGGACCGTCCGTTTGAACCGCTTGTGTCGCACTTCGTTGAGCAGAAGCGCGAGGACCAGCGGAGCCGGGAAGGCGACGAACAGACTGATGACGTTGAGCATTATCGTGTTTCGAAGGACGTTGAAAAACTCGTCGTTCAGGAACAGGACGCGGAAATTGTCGAGTCCTACCCACCGCGATCCGCGGATACCGGCGAAGATGTTGTAGTCGGTGAACGCCATCACGACGCCGTACATGGGAACGAAGTGGAAGACTATGTAGTACGCGAAGACCGGCAGCAGCAGGAGATAGAGATGGCGATCCCGGACCACCTTGCGCCAGCGGGCCTCAGCGAGCGTCAGCATGGCACCCGGATGCTTCGGTATGCGTCGCCGGTTGAGATCCGGACGCCGGTCGCGACCACAGACGGACCGTCATCGTGCGATCCTACACCGTGATCGGCAAAGCTTCAAGACTGTCGCGAAGCTGGGGAGACCAGGCCTCGGCGGAATCCGGAACCCGCCGGATGACCACGCAGAAAGAGGATACAGTGTGCGCCGCACCAGGCTTCGTGACACCGTTCAAGGATCGATCCAGGCAGCCACCCGGCAAACGACGGTCGCTGAGAGCTGTACCCAATCCTGACACGATCTTGACATTGGCTTCACAACGGTCCCGAGGTCACTCCGTAGCTTCTAGGTATCAAGATCAAACTTCGAGGAGGGATGTATGAGAGTGAGAGATGTGATTCTGACTGGGGTGCTGATCGTGGCACTGGTGATGTCTCTGTCCGCGCAGAGCCGCCCGGGCGACGGCGACGACAACGTGCTCGAGGTGATCACTCAGCATGAAGACACAACTGAGGGATACGCCTACTTCGGCACGTTGCCGGAGTTCGCCGAGATCCTGAGCCGTGACGAGAACCTTGCGTTCTTCGTTCCGCACGACGACGTGCTGGAAGGCCTGGATCCGACGGAGCTCACGGCTGAAGAGATTGTTGACATGTTCAACGCTCACGTGGCGATGGGAATCGCTACACAGCATCGGATTGAGCTGATCACGTGGTTCCGCACCGTGGACGGCGAGCGAGTCGACGTCACGGTGGACGACGACACCGTCATCCTCAATGACGACGTCGAAGTGGTAGAGGCGGTCGCCGCCTCGAACGGCATCGTCTACATCATCGACGGATCGCTGGCCTCGCCCTGAGCGAACCGGCACGCACCGGCGGACAGTCTGACAGAGGGATACCGACTGATTGCCACCGGCCCTTCCTGCACGGGAAGGGCCTTTTATGGTACGTCCGGCAGGCGAGCTTCGCTTGCCCGATTGACCTGCGCCCGGCCGGGCGGACGACGGAACCCCGGAGCCGGCCCGCCGGCGAAGCCGGGGCCCCCGGAGGGATTGACAGATCGTAGATATAGTGTATTATATACACTATGTACAGCTACCACTACCCGCATCCGGCCGTCACGGTCGACTGCGCGGTCTTCGGGCTCGACGAAGCGCGTCCGGCGTCATCCGGTGAAGACGCGCGCCGCGATGATGATCGTCACGGCACTACCCCCGGAAATCTCACGGTTCTGCTGATCCAGCGTGACCTCGAGCCGTACGCCGGCGCGTGGGCGCTTCCCGGCGGATTCGTGAAGATCGACGAGGATCTGGAGGCTGCGGCGCTCCGCGAACTCGGGGAGGAGACCGGCGTGCGCGACCTCTACCTCGAGCAGCTCGGCGCCTTCGGCGCCCCTGACCGCGACCCGCGCGAGCGCGTGATTACCGTAGCGTACCTGGCGATCGTGAACCTCTTCGACCATCCGGTTGCTGCGGCGACCGACGCGCGGAACGCGGGCTGGTTCGGGGTCGACGATCTGCCCGCGCTCGCCTTCGACCACGAGCGCATCGTGGCCGCCGGGCTCGAACAGCTTCGCGCGACGGTGCGAGACGAGCCGATCGTCTTCGAGTTCCTCCCGCAGGAGTTCACGCTTCGTCAGGTGCAGTCGCTCTACGAGGCGATTCTGGGCGAGTCGCTCGACAAGCGCAACTTCAGGAAGAAGCTCCACGCGACCAGCCTGATCGTCCCGCTCGACGAGGTCGAGATGGACGTCGCCCACCGAGCCGCGCAGCTGCACCGGTTCGACCGGGAGCGCTACGAGGCGCTTCGCGCGGAGGGATACCGGTGGAACGCGTGACAACGGGGCTTTCGCTCGGGGAGTTTGCGCGGCTGAGCCCCGCAGCCTCGGAGGCCGAAGCGTGATCGGCGCGATCGCAGGGGATGTGCTCGGATCGGTGTATGAGGCGCACACGACCAAGGAGAAGGAGTTCCGCCTCTTCCACGAGCTCGCCCGGCCGACAGACGACAGCGTGCTCACGATCGCGGTTGCGGCGACACTGGTGGAACGAGCCGAGGCGACGGACGGAGCCGGTGATGACCGGGCGATCGGCGAGGGCGGGGCGGCGGTGGGGCCGGTCGCGTCCGTCGCAGACTACGCCCGGCGCCTTCGCGAGTTCGGGCGGCGCTACCCGAACGCTGGGTACCGGGGGGTCGTTCCGGCGGTGGTTCGGGAGCGACGCCGGGTCCCGCGGTGGCGCGCCGTACAACAGCTGGGGCAACGGCTCAGCGATGCGGGTGAGCCCGATCGGCTGGGCGTTCGGTACCGAGGCTGCGGTGCTGGATGAGGCCGAGCGATCGGCGCTTCCAACCCACAACCACCCGGAGGGCGTGAAGGGAGCCCAGGCGGTGGCACTCGCGGTCTTCCTGGCTCGAACCGGCGCGACGAAGGAACAGATTCGCGTCGCGATCTCCGCCCGATTCGGGTACGACCTTGACCGCACGATCGATTCGATCCGCCCGGCGTACGCGTTTGACGTGAGCTGCCAGGGATCGGTGCCGGAGGCAATCATCGCGTTCCTCGACTCGACCGACTTCGAGGATTCGATCCGCAGCGCAGTATCGCTCGGCGGAGACGCAGACACGCAGGCGTGCATCGCGGGCGCCGTCGCCGAGGCCTTCTACGGCGGGGTGCCGGAGCGCGTGCTCGCGTGGGTGTTGCCGCGGGTCCGTCGGCTGCGGACGGTGAGCATCTCGCCCGATGCGAGGCTACCGATTCGGGCGCGAGCCTGATGCCCCGGCGGTCGGCCGGACACCTGGCCGCGCGCCGATGGTACCGTTGTCTTCGCCGTACACGCTTCTCCTCCACCGGCAGGCGTGGCACCGCTTGGGTGACCACGCAAGACGCCTCTCGGCCGACCGGTCTATCGCGGGCGCTCACCTTCGCACGGCGCTCTACGAACGGCGCCTGCTGCACGCGCTCCGCTACGCGAGCTCGGCTGCCGAGGCCGCCAATCGCCGGGCGCTCGTCACAATCCCGGGTCTCGGATGCGGACAGTTCGCGGGACCGTTCCGCGGTACGCTCGGGACGCGTCTTCGCGACGCGATCGCCTCGATCCTGCAGCGTCACGTCGATTCACTCACCGGCTTCCGCGGCCACTACAACACGTCAACGAACACGTACGCCCCGCCCGCGGACGTTCGGACGTGGGAGGAGCTCGTGGTTCAGGACGACCTGCGGCTGCGCGCGGCCGGCGAAGGAAAGGAGCTCGATGAGTCCCAGTGAACTGTGGGGCGGTCGCGCAGCGAGCCGGACATGCTTCCTTCTCTCAAGCAGCAGCGGGTGGAAGGGCTTCCCATGCGGCGGTGTCTGCAATGATGTGGCGTAGATGCACCTGTGCAGGAGCTTTGCTGGTGAGTATCTGAGTACAGGACAGTTGACGACCCAGCGCCCCGCACTTCCCCGTGTAATCCTTACTCGCTTCCGTTCCCGGTAGTGCCTCATCTCGCGGCCTGAGCGGCGTCTTCCCGGTTCTCCCTCTTGGCATGCTGTTTGCATCTGCAGTAGCAGAACACTGATTTCCGAGGGAGGCAGAGATGAAGAAGATCACCCGCACACTTGTGATTGCATCCGTGCTTGCGCTCGTGCTCGCCGGCTGCGGCCGGGTCGTGGAGCTCGTGCTCGACGCCAGATGGACGATCGAGGAGATCAAGGCGGGGGATGTCATCCTGACCGACGTCGATGACTATCTCGTGGTCACGTTCGACGCAGACACGGAAACCGCGACCATGGAGGTCGGCCCCGACTGGGACACACTTTCGAGTGTGAACGTAACGGGAACGTTCGACTACACGATCAGCGCTACCGACAATGTGATCGTCCTCAGTCACGACGGCGTGGACGAACACGTGATCACGTACGAGCTCGAGGACGGGTTGGAGCGCATGGTCTGGACACGGTGGGTCGCGGTAGGCACAGACCCCGAGATCGAGATCGTGAGTGACAGCGCAACAATCGACTACATCGCGTTCGAGCGTCAGGCCTCGTCGTGATTCGCAATGCCGGAGAAACCGGAGAAGGAGAGAACCAATGAAAACATTCCGACTGAGAACCCGCATCGTTATCGTCGCGCTCATCCTGCTGTTGGCTGCACCGCTCGCGGTCGCCGCCCAGGGGCGCGACGGGATCGGGATAGGCGTCATGCTCGGTGAGCCGACCGGCCTTGCCGCGATTTCGTGGCTCGGCGGCGGCAATGCGATAGACTTCGTCGCGGCGTGGTCGTTCCGCGGAAGCGGTTCGGTCTACCTGCACGCCGACTACCAGTTTCACGCCTACGTGGAGAGGCCTCTGACCGTCTTCGCCGGCCTCGGCGGCTTCGTACTGTTCCAGGACCGCCCGGCCATGGGGCTCCGCATACCGCTCGGAGTCTCGTTCCTCTTCGAGCGAGCCCCGCTGGATTTCTTCCTGGAAGTGGCCCCGGGCATGGCGCTCATACCCGCCACCGACTTCGTTGTAGGCGGCGGTCTGGGGTTCCGCTTCTACTTCTAGAGGAGAAGGCGACCCTGCGGGGCGTACGGTACGTCTGCCAGTACAGGCGGTCGTCCCAGGACCTGCTGGTGAACACGAGCCTCATTCGTCCTCGAGCTCGTGTTCTTGGGTACGCCCCGCGGGCATCTCGATGATGACGCCTTCGCCCGCCTTGATGGCCGTCGCGTAATCGTGAGCGTCTCTCAGACGTCGAGAGAATCCCATTCCACATAGTCGCTTACACTCAATCGAGTGGATGTCGGACCCGGCCACCTTGGGCAGGCCGAAACTGTTGGCGTAATCCAGTGCATGCCGATTGCTTTCGTCGTCTCTGCCGCTGTTGAGAACCTCAACGGCATCAACATGACCGGGAAGCACCTGAACAATGTCAACCCCTTCCCGAAAGGGGTGAGCATGGACTATTGATCCCCCATCCCCGTGCACGCGATCACAGTAGTGCAGCAAGTCCCAGGAAAGGACTTCGGGGTTGGCAACCAGCCAGTCCTGATCCAGTCCGTACGTGAGGAGGTGCACCCATCCAGAGCCGTATTCCCATCCGAAATGCACATCCAACCCGATCTCACGCCCCTTCTGCGCGGCCATCCTGTAGCCATGGCAGAACATCTCGACTCGGTCGGGCCACGATGGATCTTCGGGGACGGTGGTATTGCCGTTCAGGAAATGATCTGTGACGAACACTCCGGTGTAACCCAGACGCTTGTAGTGAAGTGCCAATTCGGCCCCGGAGGATTTTCCGCATCTGCTGGTTTCTGAGGTATGAAGGTGCGTCTCGTACTTGTACTGACTCATTCTGGTCACGCTTTCAAGTGTCGTTTCAAGCGTGAGATCGCGCAGCATCCCTTGATTGATGCGAAGGCGAACCGCCCGTTACACCGGAATGCCTGACCGTTTCTATCGTGAAACCCTCCGTCGCGCCTCATGAACTGCCCCCACCAGTTGTAGCCCATTCCCACTTCCGAAACACAATCGCTTCGGGGATATTCCGGCGGGAACAGCCCCTGAAATATCGGCAGAGAGTTCAACCAGCTGTTGCACGCGATGAACTCAGTTCGAGGACGCTCGTCGGCGATATTCCTGATCATCCCCAGAAGCTCTTCCCGCCGGGACTCCATATCCTTGAACGGCGATTCCGGCATGCAGGCGTTGCCGATATGGAAGTGTGCGGTCTGGTCACCCTCGCCCCATTCGTAAGCGAAGCAACCGAACACCTGCTCGTCCGGAATCCTGACCGGGGAGTATCCTTCGGGCACCCATGGCCAGGCCGCAATGTCCATTTCGATCCTGGGTTCGGTCAGTGGCCATAGCCTGGCGAAGCCTGCCGCTTCGAAGCTCGCACTGTTGTCTTGATAGCACCAGAACTCCTCTTCCAGGTCGCGCACGATCTCTCCCCATGGCGTCCTCTCCGGGTCAAACCCGGGCGTGGCCGGCGTGACGTTGCCATCCCACAATGCGGTCAACCGGTAGATTGGCGAGCGCAAACCGATGGTTCCGCCGAAATCCTCGCCACGATGTGTCTCGCGCCAGACGTGATGCAGGCCGAGCCTGAGCATGTTCTCGACAAAATGGCGACGCTTCTCTCTCCTGGGTCTCATATTTCCGTGTCCATCGCTTCTCAACATTGTCCTGAAGCGACGCGCAGTGCCGTGCACGAGGGCATGTCGAATCGCCCCGGTCTTTCCGGGAACCTGTCCAAGTGAGTCCGGCCGCTACCGCTGAACTCTCCCCAGTATCGCAGTATGCCGGCTCGAGTTCAACCGGCGGAGTATCTCCGATCGAGCCGACAGTCGCCCTGCCCGCCTCGGCGCCCCGGCCGGCCAGGCTCGTTGGGCTCGAGCACGCCATGGACTTTGGTGCGCGTCCCCCGGATGCATGGCTTGCCATCGACGAACGGGTGATTCGCGCACAAGTGAAGGAAGTCACGGGATTCGGTCGTGCTGGCGTGACGATCAGGTTCCCGTCTTGGGCCGTGAGCTGGACCTGTCCGTCTTCCTCAAGCCCTGGCAGCTCCAGAATGGGCTGATCGAGGATTGGCGGCGCTCGTAGCCGTCCTGTACAGGCAGAAGACCGAACCGTGGGACATCCTGGAACCACGCGCTATACCGCGGCCGTCGGGCGCCGCGATGCTCGATTCCATCTGCAGCACGCTCGACTGGGCCACGATTATGTCGATCCTGGCGCGATAGCCCCGCTGATCGTCACCTCCTATGCGAGCTCGATCGCCAGCACATTCGCGTACGGCGTGGAAAGGTCGTGCGGCAGCTTGACGGTGAGCGTCCCGAATGACTGGTTCCACTCGCAGGGCCCCGAGCCGAGGAGCCGGACCGCGCGCACCCGGTCGTCGGCGCAGAGGCTCTTGAGCACCGCGACGCGGTTGTCCGGCGGCCGCATGAGGAAGGCGTAGAGCGTGTTCTCCTTTGTCGTGAACCGGATATCGGACGCGTTCCACGCGACTTTCTCCTCCCTGAACTCGTCGATCGTTGCTCGGCTGTCGCCCTCGCCGAACTGGCGCCACGGCCGTGTTCCGTAGATCGCCTCGCCGCAGATCGCGGTCCAGCCGGCGATCTGTTCGAGCAGCCACCGGGCTTCCTCGTCGATCGTGCCGTCGGGGCGCTGAATGACGTTCAGGAGCATGCAGCCGTTCTTGGACACGATGTCGATCAGCATGTCGATCACGTGGTCCGGCCGCTTCCACGGCTCGCGCACGTCGTAGAACCAGTTGCCGATGCACGTATCCGTCTGCCACGGCTCTGGGTTGATCCCGGGCAGCTGGCTCTTCTCGATGTCCAGTACACCAACCCGGTAGATCTCGGGCCGGCGGTCCTTCTGGTTGTAGACGGCGCGGTTCGCGCCGTGCATGCGGACCGACGTGTTGTACAGATGCGCCACCGCCTCGAGCCCCGGAGCGAACGCGGCGTCGCTGGCCGGCGATGAATCGGGACCGGGCGCGTGAGGATTCCCCTGCCCGAACGGTAGCGGCCCGTCGGAATAGAGCAGATCGGGCTGGTGGAGATCGATGACCTCGCGGATGACGGCGAGCCAGTAGTCGTGGAAGCGCGTGTTTGTCGTGTACCAGGGGCGCGCGCGGGTCTCGGTGCGATCCTCGCCCACATGCTCGTAGTTGTCGAAGTAGAAGTCCCGGTACTCCGGGTCGTTGCCGTCGTACGCAGCCCCGGCGTACGGTCCCCACGTGTCCGACCACTTGTTGACCCGCCACCACGAGAAGCTCGCGCCCAGGTGCTCGGTCAGCCCGAAGGGAAGCCCCTGGCGCTCCGCGGCGGCCTTCCAGAGTCCGCAGATATCCTTCATCGGCCCGACCGCTGCCGAGTTGAAGCGGTTGAGCGCGGACGGGTAGTTGAAGTAGTGATCGTGGTGCATCGCCTGGCCCACGAAGTAGCGGGCGCCGGCGCGCTTGTAGAGCGCCATCAGCTCGTCCGGCTCGAACGCCTCCGCCTTCCACATCCGGCAGATGTCCTTGTAGCCGACCTTCGACGGGTGGCCGTAGTGCCGGACGTGGTAGAGGTACTGCGGCGAACCCTGGATGTAGATGTGACGCGCGTACCAGTCGCCGTACATGGGCACGCTCTGTGGACCCCAATGGCTCCATATGCCGAACTTCGCGTCGCGAAACCAGGCAGGGCAATCGAAACCGGACAACGAGTCGAAGCTCGGCTCGAACTGCCGGCCCCGCGCGATCTGATCAGCTTTGCTCACCGTGACTCCTTGATGAGGGTTGCCCGCATTGTAGCACTTCGCCACCGGGCTGCGATCCGTGATGCGCAACTCTGGAATGACTGTTCGCGTTCCCGGAGTAGCATGGCCGTGGACTCCGTGATCGCGCCGAGCGAAGGCCCGACGGGCTTGTCGGTGTGCGCGAAATGGGATTAGATAGCCCCGTGCGACGCATCGCGCTGATGATGGATTTCACCGACTTCTACGATCACGGCGTGGCCCGTGGGGTGATCCGGTTCGCCAAATACCAGTCGTGGCAGCTGTTCGGGCACGGGTGGAGGTTCGGCAATGTCGAGGATCTGTCCGGGTGGCGCGGTGACGGCGTCATCGCGCGGGTGGCGGATCCTGGCCACGCGTCGCTCATCGCGGATCTCGGGATCCCGGTCGTAGACGTCGCCGGCGCGTACACCGATCGCGGCTTCGCGTGCGTCACGAATGACGACGAACGGACGGGGTCGATCGCGGGGCGGCATCTGATTGGCCGCGGATTGCGTCACCTTGCGTACTGCGGCGTCTGTGACGTACAGTGGTCCGACGACCGAAGGCGCGGGCTTGCCCTGGCTGCCGCGAAGGCGGGGGTTGAGACGGGCGACACACACGCGTTCGCGCGTCCGCTGCACTGGTGGGAAACGCGACGGGTCGACCGCAGCCTCGTTTCGTTTCTCCGGTCGCTTCCGCGCCCGGCAGGGGTGTTCGCGGCCAACGACACGGTGGCACTCAACGTAGTACGCGCGGCCCGGCTCAGTCGCATGGCGGTGCCTGCCGACCTGGCGGTGCTCGGCGTGGACAACGAAGACATAACGTGCGAGCTTGCCTCTCCGAGCCTGAGCTCGATCGCGCTGCAACTCGAGGAGATCGGCCATGCTGCCGCTCTGCGGCTCGACCGGATCCTTGCCGGCGCGGACCCGGAGCCTGGCGTCCACCTGCGCCTGCCGCCCGGCCGAGTGATCGAGCGCGAATCGACGCGGGTATTCGCTACCGCAGACCAGGTCGTGCGCCGCGCGCTCGAGGTGGTTCACTCGTCGCGCGACCTGTCGATCCGGGTGGAGGACATCGCACAGCGGATCTCGGTGAGCCGCCGAAACCTCGAGATACGGTTCCGCACGGAGACCGGGCGGACGGTCCATTCGGAGCTCGTGCGAGCCCGCATGGCGAGGGCGTGCGCGCTCGTGCGGGAGAGTAACGAGAAGATGGCATCAATCGCTATGGAGTCCGGATTCGGGTCGGCACAACGCTTCTTCGAGGTGTTCCGGCGTCTCACCGGCCTGACGCCCGGAGAATACCGGCACGCTGACGCTGAGCAGGCCGAACGGATCTGCATGAAGTTTCATCACCCGTTCGAGTTTCGCGATT
>SKQU01000258.1 GCA_007118855.1 Spirochaetaceae bacterium | reverse complement strand
GAGGCCTACGGCGTGGGAGATTTCCTGATCCCGTACGGAGCGAATCTGCCGCGAGGGATTCCGGCGGGAATCGATCCTTCGGCGGTGCTCGTGGGCAGGCTGACCGCCGACTCGCCTGCGCGGGCCGAGTCGCGCATACGCGCGATTCTGGAGCTCGAGTACGGGGACCACGTCGCGATAGCCGTCTGGCAGGGGGCTCCGAGCGGTCCCACGCCGCTCATTGAGGAGAGCCGACGCGCGGTCTCGAGCTTCGTGCTGACGGTCAGCGCGCTCGGGCTCCTGATCCTCGCGGCGAGTTCGATCGGCATCTTCAGCGTCATGCTCGTAGAGGTAGTGAACCGGACCCGGGAGGTCGGTCTGCGTCGGGCGATCGGGGCGACGCAGGCCGGAATCAGACGCTTCTTTCTTTCACAGGCGATCCTCTACGCAACGGGCGGTGCCGTCGTGGGAACGGGTCTCGCGCTGGTCTTCTATCCGGCCGTGAGCGTATCACTGGCGCCCTTCTTCGAGACCTCCGGACTCTCACTGGGTGATCTCGATCTTGCGTTCCCGGGCCTGCGACCGATCGCGCTCGCGGTCGCAGCCGCGATCGTCGTCGGCGCCTTCTTCGGCGTCTTCCCGGCTGTGTCCGCGAGCAGAATGCCCATCGTGGAGGCCATCAGGGACGACGCGGTCTGACCGATCTGCGGGGTTCGGAATCCCGGGCCTCAGGGGTCCTCACACTTCCTCGCGGCGGTAGACCACGTCGAGGAATGCGGCAATTGCGTGGGCGGCGGCCTCGAGATCCGCGAGATCACTGGAGTCTTCCACGAGGTAGGGCCGCTCATCGGTCTCGAGGTGCAGCTTGTAGTACGTGTTGCGCCGCTCCATGTAGTCGTGCATGCGATTCGGGAAGAGCCCGCCACGGGGCTTCTCACTCTCCCTGAGAAACCGGATGCTGCGGATCAGCACGGCGGAGATCCGCTCCAGCGGTAGCTCCGCGTGCCGCAGCGGCACGCCGAAGAGCCTGCGTACGAGGTGAGCCTTCGAGTCGTTGCGGTCCAGGATGAGTTGCGCGTTCCAGCCGGCGACGGCGGCGCAGACGGCGGTGATGCTTACGTAGAAGATCGTACCAACGACCATCCCTTCTTCGATCCCTTCCTCCCAATCCATCCCGACGAGAAACGACACGAGAAGCAGGAGCGCGATCCCGCCGAAGAGCAGCCGTCTGCCCACGCTCGACTGCACGACGAGCCGCCTGTCGTCGACGCGAGTCACTGAAATGTGGGATCGCAGCCTGACCATTACCCGTTGGGAGGATTGTGGCACGCGATCACGTGCCCGTTGCGGTCCTTGCCGAGGACCGGGATCACCTTGTCACAGACGTCGATGCG
Source organism: Spirochaetaceae bacterium (assembly GCA_007118855.1). Taxonomy (GTDB): domain Bacteria; phylum Spirochaetota; class Spirochaetia; order DSM-27196; family SLST01; genus SLST01. The sequence goes on along the minus strand of SKQU01000258.1, from coordinate 1,804 downwards.
GTGCGGGCATCGAGGGTGGAAGGTACACCCGGACGGCGGATTAACGGGGCTCGGAACGTCGCCCTCGGGAGGCTCGAGCACATTGGGATGATCCGGGTCTGCGACGGGCACCGCCGCTAGCAGCGAGATCGTGTAGGGATGCCGCGGATTTGCGTAGAGATCCTGCGCCTCCGCCGTCTCCACAACCTTCCCCAGGTACATTACGGCCACGCGGTCTGAGATGTACTGCACCACGCTCAGGTCGTGTGCGATGAAGATGAACGTGAGATCAAAGTCGTCCTGCAGCGAAATCAGCAGGTTCAGGATCTGCGCCTGAATGGAGACGTCGAGGGCGCTCACAGGCTCGTCGCACACGATCAGCGAGGGTGTCAGCGCGAGCGCGCGCGCGATGCCGATTCGCTGCCGTTGCCCACCGGAGAACTCGTGCGGATACCGGTTCGCCGCCTGCGGAGGCAGACCCACCTTCTCGAGCAGTTCCATCACCCAGCGGTCGAGGTCGCGTCCCCCGTGGGTGCCGTACTCTTTGGGCCCCTCACCTATGAGGTCCTTGACGACCATGTGCGGATTGAGCGATGCCCACGGGTCCTGAAAGACCATCTGGATGCGTCGTCGGCTTTCCTTCAGCTTCTGCCGGTTCATGGAAAGGAGGTCCGTGTCCCGCGCGATCTCCCGGGCCTCCTCCTTCTTCCGTTTGATCGCCTGTTTGAGAGTTCTGATCCGCTTGCGGTCGGCGGTCGTCTTCGTCGGCTGCGACCCGAGCGCTTCGAGCTCGTCCGCCAGATCGGCGGCGGCCTGGTCGAGCTCGGCGACCTGGCCGACGATCTGCTCGTCCGGATCCAGGTAGACACGTCCCGCATTCGGCTCGTAGAGACGCAGCAGACACCGTCCCACCGTCGTCTTGCCGCAGCCGGACTCCCCGACGACCCCGAGCGTCTCTCCGCGTTTGAGCTCAAGGTCCACACCGTCGACGGCCTTGAGATCGAGGGTTTTCGTTGAGAACGCGCTTGCCTTCACCGGGAAGACTTTCTTCAGGCCCGTGACCTTGAGCAACGTATCATCCACGGCTTGTCTCCACTGCTGCCTGCGCTTCCCGAACGGCGTCGCTGTACAGGTAGCAGCGCACCTGGTGTCCCTCCTCGGTGTGGACCAGAGCAGGCTCCGCTTCCCAGCACTTCGCCATCACCTTCGGACATCTCGGCGCGAAGCGGCACCCCTTGGGGAAATTGCGGTGGTCCGGGAGTGTCCCCGGTATCGCGTTGAGGAGCCGGCGGCTTCCGTCCGGATTGCGTTTCACCTCGCCGAGCACGGGAATCGATCCGAGCAGCCCCTGCGTATAGGGATGCATCGGCTTCTTGAAGACCTCGCGAACGCTCGACTGCTCGACCACGACCCCGGCGTACATCACCATGACGCGGTCTGAGAAGCTTGCGATCACCGCGAGATCGTGCGTGATGAACATGATCGACGTCCCGGTTCGGGCCTTCAGGTCGCTCATCAGCCGCAGGATCTGCGCCTGGATCGTCACGTCGAGCGCGGTCGTCGGCTCGTCCGCGATCATGATGTCCGGCTCGCACGCCATCGCGATGGCGATCATCGCCCGCTGACGCAGTCCGCCGGAAAGCTGAAACGGATACTCATTGACGCGCTCTTCCGGATCGGACATGCCTACGAGAGCGAGCAACCGCGCACTCTCCTTCAGCGCCTCCTGCTTCGTCATGTCCCGATGGAGCATGAGCACCTCGGAGATCTGGTACCCCACCGAATACACGGGGTTCAGGCTCGTCATGGGCTCCTGGAAGATCAT
>SKQU01000264.1 GCA_007118855.1 Spirochaetaceae bacterium | reverse complement strand
TGCTCACCGCGGTCTCTATCCTTGGAGGTCCCGATTTCGACGAGCTCCACCTCTTCTTCGCCGGCGGGCGAAGCTATCTGGACCTCCACCAGCGACTGCTGAACCTGGAGGACCGACTGCTCCTCTACAGGACGGGCGATCGACTGCAGATCAACCCGGTCCTCTCCGAGCTGCTTGAGGGCCGGGTCATCAGTCCGGACCGGCTCTTCGCGTCCCGCGCGCTCGGACCGGGCGATGCGGTTCCGGAACCCTGGCTCACGGACACGCTGCTGGTCTCCTTCTACGCGTACCTCCTCGAGTCACCTGACATCTTCCGGGCCGACGGGTCCCTGAAGAAACGCGCGCTCACCGACCTGCGCGCCCGGCTTCCTGCGCTCACCGAACCGGCCGGGCATGCGGGCTCCCGCTCCCGGGTCTCCGTGCTCGTGGATACCCTGGTCGCTGCAGGCGCGGTGATCGACGACGAGGGGCTGCACCCGGTACCGGCGGTGTGGGAAGGGCTCGCGGAGTTGTCTCCGCTGCGTCGCACGGTGGCCCTGATCGCGTCGGCCGCGTGCGGCGGGCCGGTCTCCAACGGGCCGCTCCTTGACGCGGTCGAGAGCGTGCTGAGCCGTCTGCCGGGCGACCGCGCGGTAAGCGGACTGAGCATCGAGAGGCTCCTCCTGGTGGTCGCGCCCGAGCTCGGCGGGGAGACGTGCAGGCGCATCCGCGAACACCTGACCGCCTTCGGCCTGCTGCGTGCGGTTGATCCGGACCACCTCGCGGTCGCTGCCTCGCGCCACCAGTGCGAGACCGGGACCGGGACCACGAAGCCGCTCATCCTGCAACCCAACTTCGACATCACGGTGCCCGAGGAGCTTCCCTTCTCTGACGGCCTGTTCGTCGCGCGAATCGCGCGACTGACGCGTCACGATCGGTACCCGCATTTCGCACTCACAAAGGACCGCTTCGCCGCCGCACTGCGATCAGGACTTGACGTCGAAGAGACGATTGCGCTGCTGCTTCGGCTCGCCGACGGACGGGTGCCCCAGAACGTAGAGGTCAGCTTGCGGAGCTGGGCCGGCGAGCACGAGAGCGTTCGGCTGTTCCAGGGAGTCGTGCTGACCGTGGAGCAGGCCCGCCGCCACGCGGTTGAACACTCGGAACCGGTTCGATCACTCATCCGCCGGGAGCTCGCCCCCGGAGTGTACCTGGTCGACGAACAGGACGTGGACTCGCTGCAGGCTGCGCTCGCGGAGGCAGGAATCGAGCTCGTGCCGGAGCTCGCGCCGCAGCCGCGCAGCCTCCCCGCGCCTCCCGTGCAGGATTCTCCTTCGCTCGACGTCCACCGCGCGGACACCTTCGCTCGTGTGTTCTGCGACCAGGCGCCTTCAGAAGCCCGCGGACCCGCGGCGGCTTCGCGAACTGCAGCCGAAGGAGCGTGGCGGAAGGACATCCAGACGCGCCTGAAGGATGAGTCGCTGAACGAGGAGCAGCGCCAGGAGCTCAGCGGAAGGGTACGCCAGAAGCTGATCCTCTCGGCCGACCAGATAGATCCTGGTGCGCTCAAATCCGAGAAGACCGAGGCACGCGGCCTCGACTACGTGGGAAAGGTCCGGATCATCGAGCAGGCAATCCGGGCCGGCGCCTCGCTCCTGGAGATCATCCAACGGACCGAAGACGGCTCCCCGCAGCGCCGCCTGGTGGAGCCGTTGGAGCTCGAGAAGCGGGGAAACGAGTTGGTGCTCGTGGGTGAAGAGCTGCCGGAGCGACAGCAGGTGAAGCTCCAGGTCCGGAAGATCGGACTGGTGCGTCGGCTGAGATCAGGTCTGGTCAGACGGCAGGCGCGTCAGCGATAGCAATCGACCGGTACAGGCTGTACTGTGCGGCGGCCTGAGCCGCGAACATCCGGTCTCCGGTGATCACCCTGCAGCCGGCGCCGGCGGCGCGGATGATGAGCGGCGTCTGCGGCGGCGTATAGACGATATCGTAGACGATCTCCTGTCCGCGGAAGTCGTACCACGGGGCCGGATCGCCCTCGCCGTGCATGCCGACGCTGGTGGTATTCACCACGAGGTCTACGACCGGCTTCGAGGCCGGACCTCCCCGGGCGTCATGCTCGAGCGCCTCCACCGTCGCGTCCGGCGCCAGCCGCTTCAGATCGGCCGCGAGCGACCGCGCATTCGCCTCCGTACGATTCCATACGGCGACCTTCGCGCCGCGCGAGAGGAGCGCGTATCCCACCGCCCGTGCCGAACCGCCGGCCCCGAGCAGCAGGACCGACGCGCCGCGCAGGGTGGCGTACTCCCCGGCGCACGCCGGGGAGTACGCCTCTTCGAGCGGTGTGAGGAACCCGACTACGTCGGTATTCACCCCGCGCCAGCCGCTCGAGGTACGAAGCACGGTGTTGCACGCCAGCGTCGCCCGTACGTCATCGCCCATCTCGGTGAGATGCGCAACAGCTGCTCGCTTGTGGGGTATGGTCACGGAGAAGCCTGACAGCGGAAGCGCGTCGGCCAGCTCGAACAGCGCCGCGACATCGTCGACGAGCAGCGGGATGTAGACCGCGTCGATCGCCTCCTTGGCAAACCGTTCGTTGTGGTAGGCGGGGCTGCGCGAGTGGGCGATCGGGTTTCCGGCGACCGCGAAACAGGCCGTGGAATCACCGTGAGACCGCAGGCGGTAGAGCGCAGCCAGCGTGCGGGGGCACAGATGACCCGGCGCTGCGCTCTCTCCAGGGGCCGAGGCGAAGGTGAGCAGGTTGCCCATCCGACGACGCAGGATCCGTGAAGGAATCCCGAACGCGCCCATCCCAAGGATGATATGGGGCACATCCTGCAGTCGCTCGGCCGCCCGGAAGATCGCCACCAGCTCGGCGGTGCTGCGTGGGGTTACGGCGACCTTGGCCACCTCGCCGGGCCTTCTCGGAAGCGACCGCACGAGCCGCTCCAGATCCACAGGAGTCCCGTCGAGGTCATGAACCGAGCGGACGACGGTCGCCCCGGACCGCTCGGCCTCGAGCGAGGGAAGATCCGCCTCCAGGTCGATCAGATCAAAGCCTGCCCGCGAAAGCCGGTCGAGAAGCTCATGGCGCTCGGACTCCGGCCGCCTCCAGCGCCCACCGTCCGACTCACGCCGGACGGTGCACAGCACCCGGAGCCCGGGCGCGCGTTCGCGCACGGCTGCCGCAAGGGCGGTGAGCCCCGGGCGCTCGGCCGAGTCGAGCAGATCGACGCGTACCTCGACGCCGTCGATCCAGGATGCCTGTTCGCGGATCTGCTGAAGAGCTCCGGAAATCGTCGTTGCGGTGGTCGTCAGAAAGATCATGGCCGAAGGTTGGCGGGTGAGCTACGTCGTGCCGGCAAATCCGGACTCCGCGAGCATCAGAAAATCCTGATGCGGAACCGCCGGCGAGTAGTAGTACCCCTGCACGAGATCACACCCGTTCTCGAGCAGAAAACCGAGCTCTTCGCTGCGCTCCACGCCTTCGGCGAGGGTCTGCATCCCGAAGGCCTTCGCCATCGCGACCATCGCCCGCACGATCTCCTGATCGTTGGGGTGCATATCCACGTTCGTGATGAAGCTGCGGTCGATCTTCAGCGTGTCGAACTCGAACCTGCGCAGGTAGCTGAGACTGGAATAGCCGGTACCGAAGTCGTCCAGAGCAAGCCGCACCCCCATCGACTGCAGATCCTTCATCCTGGCGACTGCCTCCTCTGGATCCTCCATGACCGTCGTCTCGGTGAGCTCGAGCGTGAGGCATCGCCCGGGCAGGCCGACCGACTCGAGTACGCCTCCTATCCGCTCAACGAGATCGACCTGCTTGAACTGTGACGGCGACAGGTTGACCGAGACGTACAGCTCATCGTGTCCGGCGGCATACCACTGCTTCAGCTGCCGGCAGGCGCGGTACAGCGACCACTGCCCGATGAACCGCACGGCGCCTATCTCCTCTGCGACGGGGATGAAGCGTGCCGGCGAGATGCTCCCGAGATCCGCGTGCTGCCAGCGAATCAGCGCTTCAGCCCCGCGGATGCGGCCCTCGGTGTCGACCAGCGGCTGATAGTGGAGGTCCAGCCCGTCGAACCCGGACTGAATGGCGAGCTTGAGCTCGGTCTCGATGTCCTCGCGCTCACGGTAGCGCACGCCCATCTCGTCGCTGTAGATCACGAAAGGCGAGCCGTTGCGCTCGCTCTCGATCAGGGCGATATCCGCGTTCCCGAGCAGTTCCTCTCGAGTGTCGCCGTGGAGGGGAAAGATCGCTATCCCCAGGTAGCACCCGAACCGCACGTCGTCCGCGGGTGCTTCATGGAACCGGGCTACCGCCTCGACGATCTGATCGGCTCGCAGCTCGACTCCGTCGACGTTCGGCATGTCGCGCAAGATGAGCAGGAACTCGTCGAGCCTGTCGCTCTGGTAGATATTGTCCCCCACGATCTCCCGAATCCGGTCCGCCGTCTTGTAGAGCAGCACCCGGTTCCTGTCCCGCGTGTTCTTGATCCTCGCGTAGTCGCCGTCGAGACGCAGGAGACCGGTCGCGAGAATACGCCCGCGTCCTCTGCCCGACGCCCCGCTCAACGCGTGTCCGAGCTCCGCGTCGAACAGACGCCTGATAGGCAGACCCGTGGCGGGGTTGCGGTTGAGGAGGTTTTGGTACTCGGCGACGCGCACCTCGAGCTTCTTGTGCTCTTCCCGCAGCTCCTCGAGTTGACGCCGCAGCTCCCGGATCTCGTCGGCCGGTACCTCGTCCTGGAGGTGTTCCTGTATCTCGTTACTCAACGCTGCCTATACTATCACATAGCAGCGAAACGTCGATACTATTCTCGCACGAGCTTGTAGCCGCGTCCGCGGACCGTGAGGATGAGCGACTGCCGGTGTCGATCGCCGAGCTTCTGCCGCAGGGCCGCGATGTGGACGTCAACGGTCCGGGTATAGGTGCTCTCGTCGTAGCCCCAGACGGCGGACAACAGCTCGTCACGATCAAGGACCTCGCCCTGATGCTCGTACAGGTACTTCAGCAGCTTGTACTCCTGCGTGGACAGCGGCACGGAGACTCCTTCGCGTCTGAGCTCCTGGTTCCTCAGGTCGAGCACGAAATCACCTATGGGATACGCCTTCGCACCTGCCTGCGGTCTTACGGTCCGGCGAAGCAGGGCCTCCAGACGCGCGAGCAGCTCGATCATCTCGAAGGGCTTGGCCAGATAGTCATCCGCTCCAATACGCAGTCCGACGACCTTGTCGACGACCTGATCCTTCGCCGTGAGTACCAGAATCGGCGTCGTACTGCCCCGGCTCCTCAGCTCGCGACAGATTGACAGACCATCGAGACCCGGCAGCATGAGATCCAGCACGATCGCGTCCCAGCCGTCGGCTGCGAGCCGCAACCCTTCATGGCCCTCCCCGGCAAATCCAACCTCGTACCCCTCGCTCTCGAGCCGATCACGCACCGCCATCGCGATCGCCGCATCGTCTTCGATCACCAGGATCCGCAGCTTCCGGGCCATCTCACCTCTCATACGGCAGCCGAACCGTCACCCTCGTACCCTCGCCTCGGCGGCTCTCTACGAGGAGCTGCCCTCGACGAGCGGCGACGAGTCGTTCCACAATGCTCAGGCCGAGTCCCGTGCCGGGGGTCTGCCGCTCGGCCGTCGCGCTCCCCCGGTAGAACGCCTCCCGGACATGGCGCAGTTCGGATCGGGGGATACCCGCACCTTCGTCGGCCACGACCATCACGAGCCACTCTCTGCGCCCGCGTGTCTCACGCGAAACACGCAGGCGGACGGCGATCCCGCACGGATTGTGCTTGACTGCGTTCGTCAGGAGGTTGGTGAGAATCGCAACGATCGCGTTCTCCTCACCGCGGTACGGCGGGAGTCCCGGCGCGATATCGACCTCGAGCTGACCCGGAGACACATCCGTGGTTGCATCGGCGATTCGCTGAGCGAGATCTCCGGGATCGACCGGTTGCGCCCCTGCGCGCAATCGTCCGCGCAGACCGGCGTAGAGGAGAGTCTGATCGATCATCGCACGCAGACGGCGACTCTCGTCGAGCAGCGCGGCGCCGTACTCACGGACCCGCTCCTCCCGAGTCACGATGCCCTCGGCAAGGTTCTCCGCCACGGCGTGCATCGCCGCCAGCGGTGTGCGAAGCTCGTGGGTTACCGATGCCACGAACTCCTGCTCGCGCTCGCGCTGGCGGTGCGCCCGCAGGTAGAGCGAGTGGAAGAGGATCGCCGCCCCCGCAAAGGCGCCCAGGATCAGCAGGCTGATCACGAGGTTCCGGTTTCGGAGATCGGTCGCGGCTCGCTCGACGCTGCCTGCCGGATGCCATATCACCAGCGACAGTCCGGAGATGGGCGTCGCGGTACGGTCCCTGAAGGACACATGCGCGCTTGCGAACACCGTCTCCCGTCCGTGTGACCCGGTCCCTCGCTCCCCGAGCGACCGGAGCATCATCCATTGCTGAACGACGGGACTCTGCGCGATAATCTCCGGCAGGCCGGCCTGAATCGCCTCGACCGCGGGAACGCCGATCAGTGGAACGACCTCGCTCGGGACGAGCCCGGGGCCCGCCTCGCTGCGGCCCGACGACAGCCCCTCGAAGTCGGTGTAGGCCACGGGCGAGGAAGCATAGAGCAGTTCCTGCGTCGCGAGGTCCACGAGCGCAGCCTGAAAGCCGTCCCGGTCGGCACCGAGGTGGTCGGAGACCAGGGCGGGGAGGACGGTCTGCGTGAGACGGAACCGGTCAAGGCGGATGAAGGAAGCCGGGGCTCCATCGGCCGGCGGACCGTAGGCCAGCCGGACCGCGCCCTCCGGGCCCACGGCGCGGAACATCGGCACGCGCAGCACCATGGGATCATCGTAGGCGAGGGCCTGTTGCGCTCCACCCGCTTCACTGCCGGCAGCGGCCCGCAGCCAGGTGGGCTCTGAGACGCGAACGAACTCCATGTCGGCGCCTGTGCGGCGGTACTCGGCTCGCGTACCGTCTGCGCCGTCGGAGAGGACCACCACAACCTGGTCGACCAGTCCCGGGAAGCGGGCGCGAGAGGACCAGGTCCGCAACGTGTCCAGGAGATCGCCGTCCGGTACAGGGTCGAAGCTCCATTGGGAGATGAGCGCGAGGAGACTGGACAGCTCGTAGGCGATCTCCACCCGGATCTGGCGCGCGGCGTTTCCCGCGATGCGCTGCAGGCGAGCGGCCTCGGCCTCCCCGGCGCGATCGAGAAGGTGGAACTGGAGCACGGCAACGACCGGCAGCAGGAGCAGCATGATCGCGAGAACGAAGGTCACTGCGCGTCGCGGGCGATTCCTCATCGTAAACTCTACAGTACCGCAGAGCGCGGGTCTCGGCGACCGTCATCCGTGCCGGAGACACCCGGTCCGGGGGATTTTACGGAGCTTACGATCACCATACACAGCTGACAAAGTTTTACACCCGCTTGACATCAACAGCGCCCGGCGAGCGTATCATCGTCCGCAGATCACCAGGAGGCCCGCAAATGCCTGAGCGCGAACCGCGAGAGCCCCACGAGAAGCGCACCGCCCCTATCGTCTCAGGCGGGCCGGTTCGGCGTCCGGGCAGGGGAAGGCAGGCAGGACTGACGGCTTTCGTGCTTCTCGTGGTGGCAGGAGTGCTCGGCGGCGGCTATCTCTGGTTCCGCCCGCGGAACGAGGTGATGCGCATCACCGGGTACACGATCGGGACCGTCGACCGCCGAACGCTCCAGGACACGGTCGAGCTCGGCGGATCGGTCACAGCGCGCCACCAGACGACAATTACCGCTCCGGAACCCGGGGTCGTGGCCCGGCTCTTTGTTGCCGAAGGCGATTGGGTCCAACGTGGGCAGATGGTAGTGGAGCTCGACTCCGAATCCCTGGCCGAGTCCCTCGCGTCGCTCAGGCGAAGCCTTGAGCGAAGTGAGCGCGAGTACGAGCGGTTCCTCCTGCAACATGAGTACACGACAGCCCGCTCGGAGCGGCTGCGGCGCACCCTTGAGGCCCGGGTGGATGACGCGGTGATTGATCTCCGCGAGACCGAACGCCTCGCGGAAACCGGTTCGGTCGCTGCCGTTGAGGTCCGCGACGCGAGACGGCGTGTGGACGATGCGCGTGAAGCCTTCGCCGGCCACGAGATGGACGTCGCAGAGGCTGCCGCCCTGCATCGGCTGTCCAGAGCGAACTACGAAGACGACATCGCATTCACCCGGCGGGAGATCGCTGCGCTCGAACGTCGGCTCGAGGCCACCAGGATTACTGCCCCGATCTCAGGTCGTGTCGTGACGGTATCCGCCGCGGCGCGAACCCCCGGTGAGTTCCTCCCGCAGAACCAGACGATCCTCCTGCTTGCCGACACCCGCGACCCGCTCGTCGAGGCTGAGATAGAGGAGCACTATGTCTCGCGGATCGAGATCGGCCGGCCGGTTGCGGTTGAGATCGGCGGCACGCGATTCCCGGGCTTCATCGAACGAATCGGCCAACTCGCAACCGTCCGGGGTGACGGCGGCGCCCCGGTCGTAGAGATCGATGTGGGCATGGACCTTGGCGGCGGAGAGATCCTGCCGGGCAGCTCCGCGCTTGTTGAGATCCTCATTGGCGAGACCGAAGGCGCGCTCGTACTCCCCCGGGGCCCGTACCTGACATCCGGGAACCGACGCTCGATCTACCGGGTGGACGGAGACACGGCAACAAGGGTCGACGTTGAGTACGGCACCATTACGAGCTCCTGGGTCGAAATCCGGTCCGGACTGTCATATCAGGACATGGTGATCACAAGCAGCTACGCGGCGTTTATCGACCGACAGACGGTCATCCTTGGAGGGCATCCATGATCTCACTCACCGGCATCACCAGGAGCTACGACCTCGGCTCGTCCACGGTCACTGCGCTCGACGATTTCGACCTTCAGGTGGACCGCGGGGAGTTTCTCACCGTCATGGGACCCTCAGGATCGGGCAAGTCGACGCTCCTGCACATCCTGGGGATCCTCGACACACCGACGGCCGGAACGTACCGGCTCGAGGAGCACGACCTGACCACGCTTGCCGATCGAGAGCTCTCGCGCATCCGCAACGAGCACTTCGGATTCGTGTTCCAGAGCTTCAACCTGTTCAACGAGTTCAACGCTCTGGAGAATGTCATGCTCCCGCTGATATACGCCGGGCTTCGCGGCAGCGCGCGTCGCAAGCGCGCCGAACGCCTGCTTGCAGACGTCGGGCTCGACCACCGCATGTACCACTATCCCAACATGCTCTCGGGCGGGGAACAGCAACGGGTGGCGATCGCCCGGGCGCTTGCGAACGATCCAACGCTCATCCTCGCCGACGAGCCCACGGGCAATCTCCCGAGCGATAAGGGTGAAGAGATCCTGCAGATCATCGACGGGCTGAACCGGGACGGAGTGACCGTCGTCATGGTGACGCATGACGAACGGCTTGGAGCGCGTGGCTCGCGATGCGTCCGGCTGCGCGACGGGCGGATAGAGAGCGACTCCGGGAGGGCGGCGTGAGCTTCCGGGACCGAATCTGGATGGGACTGCGACACCTGAGAACGCGGTCTGTCGAGTCTGCACTCATCATCATCGCGACTGCCATAGGCGTGGCGCTCGTGTCCGGGATGATCGGTTTCATCCGTGCATACGATCTGCAGACCGAGTACCTGTTGGCCCATCCCGCCTACCGTGAAGTGCTCGTGGAGGTCATTGGTGCAGAGACCCAGCTCAGCGAACCCGCGGTACCGTTCGACCCCGCGACGAGCGCCGAGATCAACCTTGGGGTCAGCGATCTGCACCTGGCGAAGGAGAGCGTCCCGGCTATCGCGTTCGGATACCTCGCCGACGCGACGACGCTCTCACCCGGGTTGGCCGGAGTAGACGTGTTGCGGGGCATCAGTGGGGGCATCGGCGGGGGCGGGGTCGCGGGCGGGGCCGCGGGAAACGTTGCCCGCAGCCCCGTTCCTGACGGGGATGAGCATCTCAGGGGGGCAGGATCCGGCGGCGGCCGATGGGGATCAGCGGACGCAGAGGAATCGGGGTCACCGCCCACCGGCTCGCGCTTTGACCTCGAGCAGTTCTTCCAGGCGGACCCGGACGTCGTCACGGAGCTTCCGCTGGATTCCTTCGCCGCGCTCCGCGTGACCGCGGACTACTTCCGGGCATACGGCCTTGAAGCCGCCCGCGGAACGCTCTTCGACGACCGGGACGTGGATGACGGAACCCCCGCGATTGTATTGGGCTCGCAGCTTGCACGCACGCTCTTCCCGGATTCGGACCCGGTGGGAAAGAGGGTCCGACTCGCGCTCCAGACGTACACGGTCATGGGAGTGCTCGCGACCTCCCCCTTGCATGACGTGGACACGGGAACGCGCCTTGACCGACTCGCCTTCGTCCCCAACGCCGCTGCCCGGTTCTCCTTCGCGGGCAATGTCGTGAGACTCCAGCGGCCCACGAGAACCCTTCGGTTCGCCGTTGCCGACTCGGCTGATCTCGAGGCGGCCGTCGCCCAGTTGGGCTCACACTTCGACGGCGAATACGGCCCCGGATCCGTCCGCGTCGCCGCACCGGTGGAGGCGCTCCGCGAAGAGCGGGAGAAGCTCGGACGGATTCTGTCCGTGGTGCTCTTCCTCGCTGCCGCTGCGCTCACGATCGCGTCGATCAACCTCTTCAACCTCATGCTCATGCGAGTGGTCAAGCAGACGAAAGGGATAGGGATCCTGCGTGCGCTCGGCGCATCGCGCCGCGACATATTCAGGGGTATCGCAACCGAATCTGCGTTGATGAGCGTCGCCGGCGCGGCGGCAGGTTTGGGAGCCGCACCCATCGTCTCGCGTCTGCTCGCCCGCACGCTGTTCGCGGACCCGGGTGGCGCGGCCGCGGTCTCGTGGCCCTTCCTCGCCGCGGGCGCCCTTGCCGCGCTGGCATTCAGCCTGCTGTTCAGCGTGTGGCCGGCGCATCAGGCGGCCAGCGTCGATGCGTCGCTCGCCATCCGGACCGAATAGGAGCCTTCCATGTTCGCCGCACTCAGATCGTTCGTGCACTCCCTTCTCGCCAATCCGCTGCGCGGCGTCCTGACCCTGCTGACGATCGCGATCGGCGTGGGGGCCCTCATCATCACCTTCGGGCTCAGCTTTGAGGTCAGCGGGGCGCTCGAGCAGAGTCTGGCATCCACAGGCCGCAGGGTCGTCATCTCAAACGCCTTGCTCACGGACGACGGCGCGATCACGCGCCAGGTCCCGAGCGCCTTCCGGGCGGACACGGCCGCCCTTCTCGAGCGCGACTACGAGCACCTCAGCCAGGTGACCCCGGTGAGCACCGCACGGTGGCAGCAGATAAGTGCGGACGGCACGAGCTACCAGGTGCGCAGGGCGTTCGCCGTGGGCGCCGGATACGCAGATCTGATGGACCTCACTTTTGTGGCCGGTAGCTTCTTCAGTCAGACCGACGTGGAAACCGGGCGAGCGGTCGTGGTCATGTCAGAGTCGGCGGCGCGTATTCTCTTCGGTTCGCCTGAGGCTGCGGTCGGCCGCCAGGTGCAGAGCGCGATGCCCGGCGTGGTGCGTGCCGCGGGCGGGGGGGCACGGATCGGATCGACTCAGACACCATTCGCGGTCGTGGGCGTCTTTGCAGATCTGCCGCAGCTCACCCGGGAGGCCTACGGCGTGGGAGATTTCCTGATCCCGTACGGAGCGAATCTGCCGCGAGGGATTCCGGCGGGAATCGATCCTTCGGCGGTGCTCGTGGGCAGGCTGACCGCCGACTCGCCTGCGC
>SKQU01000315.1 GCA_007118855.1 Spirochaetaceae bacterium | reverse complement strand
GATGTGCCTGGCCGGGGCGACTCCGAGCGGGCAGGCGGCGCTGCAGGCGAGCGCCCGGTCGCAGGCCCACATCCCGTCCGGTGTGTCGATCTCGGGGAGCAGCTCGTCTTCTCGCTCAGGATGCTTCTCGAGCTCACGGCCGTAGGCTGCGAGTGCGGCCGGCCCGATGAAGGACCGTTGGACGGGACAGACCGAGACGCAGAGCCCGCATTCTATACAGTTCTCGAACCGGGTGTAGCGGTCGATCTCCTCGGGAACCGCGGCGTCAGGGTGCGCCTCGCTCGGCCTCAGGTACCCGGCCTCATCCGGGAAGCGCTCGCAGAGCGTGCGGGGATCCACGGCCAGATCCGCGACCAGCGAAAAGGGTGAGAGCGGCTCGATCAGGGATACCGGCGGGAGGTCGGCGAGACGGGTGAGGCATGCGAGGACGCGTTCACCGTTGACGATCGCGCCACAGGTCCCGCACGATCCGTGATGGCACGAATGGCGGTAGACCAGGCTGCGATCCTTCCGGCAGCGGATTTCTTCGAGCCCGTCGAGCAGCGTCGTATACGGTCCCGCCGTCACGGAGAACTCATCGATGGTGCCCCCGGTCCGCCTGACGCGAAGCGTTCTGCTCTCGTTCACGAGGTCTTCCTGCTGAAGTAGTCGCGGTGCGAACGCAGAGCAGTGGTGGCCGTCCGGCCGGCGACGTCGAGCCCAAGGTCACCGCACAGACGGTCAGCGACCGCCTCGGCCATCGCCCGCAGCACCGTGGCCTTGCCGCCCACAATGCTGTAGAACCCGGCCGGCGCACCGGTGCCGGGCGGAACTACGGTGAATCCGCGGCTCAGGGATCGTCCGCCCTCGACCGAACGACCCGCGAGCGGGCGTACGGCCGTCCACGCGGCGTGGAACGGTTCGCCCGAAAACCCGGGAACCAGATCGTCGGCCCGCTCTCGCAGCCACTCGATATCGCGCTCCGGAGCGCGGACACCGTCCGGCTCTTCGGTCTCCCACTGCGTCGATCCAATGATGGACAGTCCGCGCTGCGGCACGATGATGTCCCCATCGCCGGGCGGATGGAGATGGCTGACGACCATGTTGCAGACCCGTCCTCGCACCGCGACCATCGTTCCCGCGGCGGGAGTCACCGGCAGAACAACGCCTGCGACGCGAGCGACCTTCTCCGCCCAGGGCCCGGCCGCGTTAATCACCACGTCCGCGGGCGAGTGCCGCTCCTGCCGCCTCTCATAGTCGTAGAAGGAAACGCCGGTCACCGAGCCCCCGGCGCTGCGTATGCCGGTGACCTCGCAGAACGGACGAACCGAGGCGCCCCGTGCCCGTGCCGACGCGAAGAACTGCAGGGGCAACCGGTAGGCGTCGAGCGTACCGTCCGGAACGACGTAGGCGAACCGGGTCTTCGGGCTGATCCGCGGCTCGTACCGCAACGCCTCTTCCCTCGTAACCCGTCGGGCCGGGATGCCCGCCGCCTCGCATGCTGCAGCGAACTCCGCGGCGTACGCCTCGTCGGCTTCGGTGAGCGCGAGGAAGAGCCCGTAGTTCATCTCGATCGACTCAGGGGCGATCCGGCGCAGGACGGTGACCTCCTGCGCGCACTCGCGGGCGATCTCCACATCGCCGGTGGCGTACCTCGCCCCGGAATGCAGCTGCCCGTGATGGCGCCCGGTCGTGCCGCTTGTGAGCTCGCCGCGCTCGAACAACGTGCAGGCGAAGCCCCGGTCGGCAAGATCGTACAGCAGCGCGGCCCCCGTCCCTCCCCCGCCAATGACTGCGACGCGCACCTGCGCGGCACGATCGCGATCACGCATCGGCCCATCCGCGAACCCGCCGGACCGCCTCCTGCCAGCCGGCGTACAGACTCTCCCGTTCGTCATCCGACATCCGCGGCTCGAAACGACGCTCGAGCTTCCATGCCTCGCGTATCTCATCGGTGCCCGACCAGAACCCGGTTCCAAGCCCGGCGAGGTACGCCGCTCCGAGCGCCGTGGTCTCGGCGACGACGGGGCGCTCGACCGCGGTTCCCAGGATGTCCGCCTGAAACTGCATGAGAAAGTCGTTCGCGCTCGCTCCTCCATCGACTCGCATCGTGCGGACCTCCGCGGTTCCGGATCCGTCACGCGCCATCGCCTCGACGACATCGCGGCTCTGGTAGGCGATCGACTCGAGGGTTGCGCGGATGAGGTGGTTTCGCCCGGAGCCTGCGGTGAGCCCGAACACGCCTCCACGCGCGTAGCTGTCCCAGTACGGCGCGCCGAGCCCGACGAAGGCGGGGACCACGTAGACGCCGCCTGAGTCGGACACCTGTGTTGCGAAGTATTCGCTCTCGGCCGCGTTGGAGATCACTTTCATCGAGTCGCGCAGCCACTGCACGGCGGCGCCCGCGATGAAGATGCTGCCCTCCATGGCGTAGGTCGCCGAGCCCGGAGAGAGCGACCAGGCGGGTGTCGTGAGAAGCCGGTTGCTGCTCGAAACCGCCCGGTCTCCGGTGTTGACGAGGATGAAGCAGCCGGTGCCGTACGTGTTCTTCGTCATTCCGACGTCGAAACAGGTCTGGCCGAAGAGCGCCGCGTGCTGATCGCCTGCGATTCCGGAGATCGGCACGTCGGTCCCGGAAAAGATCCCCGGTGCGGTCGTGGCGATCGGACCGGACGATGGAACGATCGAAGGGAGGATCGACCGGGGGATGTCGAGCAGCGCGAGCAGCTCATCGTCCCAGTCGAGCGTATGGATGTTGCAGAGCATCGTGCGAGCCGCGTTGGTCACGTCGGTCGCGTGGACTGCCCCGTCGGTGAGATTCCACAGGAGCCACGAATCGACGGTGCCGAAGGCGAGATCACCGCTGTCCGCGAGCGAGCGGGCACCGGGAACGTGCTCGAGCAGCCATCCAATCTTGGTTCCGCTGAAGTAGGCGTCGACGACGAGCCCGGCGCGCTCCTGGATCAGCGACTCGTGGCCGTCGCGGACAAGCCGGTCGCAGGCGGGAGACGTCCGCCGGCACTGCCAGACGATCGCGTTGTGAATCGGCTCCCCGGTCTTGCGGTTCCACAGCACCGTCGTCTCGCGCTGGTTGGTGATCCCGAGTCCTGCGAGCTGATCGGGAGCAACGTCGGCCTGCTTCAGGGCCGCGTGCAGCACCTCGAGCTGCGAGCTCCAGATCTCGCGCGGATCGTGCTCCACCCATCCCGGCT
>SKQU01000367.1 GCA_007118855.1 Spirochaetaceae bacterium | reverse complement strand
ATGTACGACGAGATGGCGTCGCAGTCGGATCGCTCGTTACCGGTCGTGTACCGGGACTTCGACCTGAGGCGTCGTGAAGACTGGCACGATGAGGGGTGTCTCCTGGACTTCCTCTGCTGTGTGGGTGCCGACGAGGTACGGATACTGGTCTTCGGTCCCGGGGACGGGTGGCCGTCGCTCAGGATTGCTCCCTTTGTCGGCGAGGTCATTGGCGCAGATACGTCGCAGCGTCGGATTGAGGAGTGCCGGTCGAACGCGCGGCGACTCGGCCTGCGAAACGCCCGGTTCGTGCGTGTCGAGGCGGGAGCAGACCTGCCGTTTGGAGACGCCTCGTTCGACGGAATCACCGCGGCCTCGTCAATCGAGCAGAGTGCCGACCCGGCCGCAACGCTCGCGGAGCTCTATCGCGTACTCCGTCCCGGCGGCACGATGCGCCTGGCCTACGAGAGCCTCCGACGGTACGCCGGCGCGCGGGAGAGGGTTGCCTCGGTCGCGGCGTGGGCCGGCGGCTCGGCACTCGAGGTCTACGAGCGCGACATCGCTGGCGAGTCGGCGCTCATGATCCGGGTATGCACGCCGCTCGATCCCCATGCGCTTCGGAACAGACTCGCTCTTCCGTCGGATTCCTGGTTCGATCTCGATCGGCTCTCTATCGAACGCCTTGATCGACTGAAGGCCGATGTCGTGGAGGTGCGCGTGTGCAGGCTGCGGCATCCGTCGGGCAACACCTGGGTCAGGCTGTGCGAGCAGGCGGGCTTCTCCGCGGCGGGCACCCATAGCGGCGCCGAGGCGGCTCGAAGGCTTTTCGATTCCGACCGACGCCGCTTCCAGCCCGTGACACACGCCGAGCTGACCGCGTACCTGTTTCCAGTCGTCGACTCGGTCGTGACGATGGACGCTCCGCTCCACACAGACCCGTGGATCACGGCGGTGAAGCCGGCAGGCGCCGGCCCTGCAAGTGATCCTCTGACCTGACAGTCGTGCCCCGCGCTACCGGTGCTCGTACGCCTCCCGGGTCGCGCGCCGCGCGGCCTCCTCCCGCTCGTCCAGCTTCGTTCCGTCGGCGATCGCCTCGACGACGATATCGCGCACCTCCTGAGGGGAATCACTCACCGTGATCAGGTCAAGGTCCTCGGCGGATATGTTTCCCTGCGCGAGCATGGTACTTCGAACCCACTCGAACAACCCGCTCCAGTATTCGGAGCCGAACAGCACGATGGGGAAGTGGGAGATCTTCCCGGTCTGGATCAGCGTCATCGACTCGAACAGCTCGTCGAGCGTGCCGAACCCGCCGGGAAAGATAACGAATGCCCTTGCGTACTTGACGAGCATGGTCTTGCGAACGAAGAAGTAGCGGAAGTTCACCGCGATGTCGACGTAGGGGTTGATCCCCTGCTCGAAGGGAAGCTCGATCCCCAGTCCCACCGACACACCTCCGCCTTCGTGCGCTCCGCGGTTCCCCGCTTCCATGATGCCGGGGCCCCCGCCGGTTATCACGACGAGTCCTGACTTCGCAAGCAGCTCGGCCGTCTCGACCGCCGCCCGGTACCACGGGTGTTCTGAGTCCGTGCGTGCCGAACCGAACAATGTCACCGCGGGTCCGAGCCCGGCGAGCCGGTCGAACCCCTCGACGAACTCGCCCTGGATGCGGAGCACCCGCCACGGGTCGGAGTCGATGAACGTCATCTGTTCACGCGTCGGCTTCTCAAAGAGCCGCTGATCCTCGGTCACCGGTGCCGCGTCGGCCCGGCCCGGGTCTCCTGGTGTTTCCATGGAACCGATACTATCGCTCCCGCGCCCCGCTGGGAAGCGGTCTTCCGCGATCACTTGATGGTCGCCGCAAGGCTTGAGTACGTTGAATGTATGAGACGCAAAGCAATCGTGATCGTCCTTCTCTTCGCGTGCTCCTCGATCGCCGTAGCGCAACCGCGCGGGCGAGACACCCTTATCTCACTGAACCCTTTCGGCCCCCTGTACGGATTGTACGCAGTGACTGTCGAGCAGCGCGTGGCGAGCGATCTCACCGCCGTCATTGCCCCGGCCTACTACAACCTTCACTACAGCGCCTTCAGGACCGCCGCCCCGGATGGGTATCGGGCCTGGCATGCCGGAGCGCGAATCGGTGTGAACTACTATCCGGGAATGCGCGCGCCGGCCGGGTTCTTCGCCGGCGGCCATCTGCGCGCAGGGTATCTTTCGCTTCGCGATGGTCAGGGAAGCGCGGAGGGCATCTTCGTGTCGCCGAGCCTGGTCATGGGCTTCCGCGTCTTCGCCGGACGGATAGGTATCGCGCCGCGCCTGCGCCTCGGCTACGCCGTGCCGTTCTTCGACTATTCCGGGATCGACGCGGGCAACCAGATGCTCTACGGGCCCACGGCACTCGAATGGGACCTTGGCGTGGGGCTCGCCTTTGCCTTCTGAGGGTGAGCGTCCGTGGCGGCGGGCTTCCACCCGCCGCCACGGACAGCATACCAGAGGAAGCTACTCGTCTGCGATGTGCGCCATGGGCACGATGTAGACGTGCTGTGTGTAGGCCGGACCGAAGGGGAACATCATGGGCTCTCCCTCGGCCTGATCGAACCATGGATGCCAGCCCTGGTCAGCCGGCTGGATGATCTCAAATCCGAACACCTCTCCGTCATGACCAACCATCACGAGAAGCGCGGGGCCGGCCGCCGGCGGACCGTAGTGGTACCCCATGCCGGGCACCCATCCGGAGATGGCGCTGTAGTCGGCGATCTTCGGGTTGGCGGCTACGAGCTCCGCCCAGTTCATTCCGATCGCCACAGGAGTTTGTCCCTCGTTCACGCTCGCGCGGTCGGTCACATAGATGTGCTGCGTGTACACTCGCCCCAACTGCGGGTGGACCATCGGCTCCCCCTCGGGCTGGTCGAACCACGGGAACCAGCCGGCGGCCTCGGGAACCATGATCTCGTACGCCGCGACCACTCTGTCCGCACCGACGGCCAGCATCACAGATGGACCGGGTACGCCCCAGTGTACTCCCATCTGCGGTACCCACTCCTCATGCAGCGGCGCATACGCTTCGGCTACCGCCGGGTTGAGAGCCTTGACCTCGTCGAGCGTTCGCGCCACCTCCGCGTCAGCGACGAGGCCCGACAGGCCCCAGGCAAAGGACGCGAGAAGAACCGCCACGGTCTTTCCTCTGTTTCTCATACAATCCTCCTCCAAACCGCATAGAAAATCT
>SKQU01000277.1 GCA_007118855.1 Spirochaetaceae bacterium | reverse complement strand
TTCCTGTGCTCTGGTTGTTCACTGACTGAACAAACTACCGGTGTCCGGCTTCCTGTCTGTTCCGGCAAAGCGAATACCGCGGTACGAGGCGGCCAGGTATCTCCGGTCCGTCGCGGCAGGACGCGCCTCGCGCGCCGCTGTCACCGGCGGAGCTCTCTCCGCGGCCGATCATTTCTCGCGGCGGTTCCTCTCGGCCCCCCATGTCACAACCACAAACCATCACCGACATCACCCACGACCACGATTGGGCAGGGCTGGTCGGATGATACACACGTGCCGTTCCCGATTCGGCACACAAATCCGACTCACGAGCGAACGGTGGGAGCATATCACTCAGGGACACCCCGAACTCGCCGGGATGCTGTATCTTGTACTCGAGGCAGTCGAAACGGCTGACTCGATACACGAGGGCGCGCACGGTGAGTCGTTGGTGGTGAAGCACCATTCTGAAGGGAAGCACTTCGTCGTCGTGTATCGCGAAGGCGATGCAGACGGCTTCATCATCACTGCGTTCTTGGCGCGCCGTGTACGCTCGATCACCAGGCGGAAGAGAATATGGCCGACATAACAGTCGAGAGAATAATCCCGTTTGCACACGATCTCATTGACGCGTCTCGCGAGAACCTGTGGATCACCTATGATCGTGAAGCCGATGTGCTCTACATCAGCCTGCGACGGCCGGATGTGGCAGACGATACCGAGTACCGGGATGACGGCGTCATCGTGAGATTCCGCGAGGGCGAGGTAATCGGGTACACGATCCCGTCCTTCTCCCAACACTGACTGAGATCGATGGCTTTCTGATCGGTAGCGCGATGTGGCTTGCGACGGCACGGCGGCCCGCGATGCGGCTCTGGATGAATGCACTCTGACGGGTGAGAAGCTGTCGGTGCTGACACGCTTCCCTGTCTCCCCAGGAATTCCCATTCCCACCTTGTCACACCGGCATTCCTGCGCTCTGGTTGTTCACTGACTGAACAAACTACCGGTGTCCGGCTTCCTGTCTGTTCCGGCGACAGCGAATACCGCGGTGCGAGGCGGTCCGGCATCTCCGGTCCGTCGCGGCAGGACCCGCTTCACGCGCCGCTGTCACCGGCGAGGGGTACAGGGGGAAGTCTCCCCCTCGCTCCGTCCCCGCCGCGGCGCGCCGCGGTCCGGGCCCGGCTGATCCGGCTCCGCTCCCGCTCCGCCGGGCCGGGCCCCGGGGACTGCGCTACCCCCTCGCGCAAGCCGCGTAGTGAAGCACCACGCCCGTTTCGCCCGTAGTCTCCTGCATGGAGAACGCGGACAAACCGTACGACGGATTCTTCAGATCGGTATTTGCCAGACCCCGGCTCGCCTGGGAGCTCACGCGGACGGTCGCCCCGGGGCTCGCGTCGGGGTTCACCTTCGTTCAGCCCAAGACGCACCCGATGACTCGGGGCCTGTTCGGCGCTTGGTCTGTCTGCTACATTATGAACGAAGGTCCCGGAGGCAGTATGGAAACCGATCTCGTCGCCGATCGCATCCGCTCAAACCCTCAGACGTTTTCGGGAAAACCCACAATCCGCGATACGCGCGTCGCGGTCGAACACGTTCTGGGCATGATGGCCGATGGTGCTTCTACGTCGGAGATTCTGGAGAACTATCCCTTTCTCGATGAAGATGACGTACGAGCAGCTATTGCCTATGCATGGCGGATCGTGTCGCACGAGCAAGTCGAGCCGCTGGTCGGCAGCAATCCGGCCTGACCTGTGCGATTGCTGGTGGATAGTTGTGTCTCCAAGGCGGTGTGCACCGATCTTCAAGCCGCTGGCCACGATGTTCAGTGGGTCCCTCACGAGTTCGACGGAGATCCTGGAGACGAGGCGATAATCGATGCAGCGCTCCGTGACGACCGTGTGTTGATCACGGGTGATAAGGATTTCGGTGAGTGGGTGTTCCTGCGAGGCAAGAGACAGCCTCCTCTTGTTCGACTTGCTGCAATGAACTCGGCTAATCAGATTCTGGTAGTGAGACAGATCCTTGAATCGCACACGACGGACCTGGAACACGCCGCACTGATTACTGCGACAACGAAGCGGATCCGTATTCGCTCATAGCCTCGGCGTCCTTCTTCGCGATTGGCATGAAAACGATCACCGGCATCACCCACGACCACGAGTTCGACGTTCTCGTCAGCGAGCGGTAAGAAGGGGGAAGTCTCCCCCTCGCTCCGTCCCCGCCGCGGCGAGCCGCGGTCCGGGCCCGGCTGATCCGGCTCCGCTCCCGCTCCGCCGGGCCGGCCCCCGGGGACTTCGCTACCCCCTCGCGCAACCGCGTAGTGAAGCACCACGCGCTCTTTGCCCGTAGTCTCGTGCATGGAGAGCGCGGACAAACCCTACGACGGTTTCTTCAGATCGGTATTCGCCTCACCCCAGCTCGCGTGGGAGCTCACGCGGACGGTCGCACCGGGGCTCGCTTCAGGCTTCACCGCCCGGCAGATCCACGTCGAATCCGAATCGCCGGTCGACCCTGAGTTCCGTCGGTCCCACACCGACCTCCTGATCCGTCTGACGCGGCGAAAGACGGACACGTTCGTCCTCCTGCTGTACGAGCACAAGTCGTCGCCCGACCGCTTCGTTTCGCTGCAGCTCCTGCGCTACCTGGGCGCGATCTGGCAGCGGTCGCACCGCAAGCACCGCCTCACGGAGACGATCGCGGAGCGGCTCGCCGGAGCGCTCGAGGCGGCGCTGGCCGACCCGAAGGCCCGAGAGCTCGCCCGCAAGGTAGAGATGCTCTACGGCCTGACCCATTCTCCGGAAGACATGCAGCTGATGGAGACGGCGGCGGGGAAACGGGGGTATCATAGGGCACAGGAGGACCTCATGACGTTCGTTGAGGCAAAGATCCAGGAAGGGCTTCAGAAGGGTCGCGAAGAAGGTCGCCAGGAAGGCGAACTGCTCGGCAAGCGCGCCGCGCTTCTGCGGCAGATCTCCCGCAAGTTCGGACTCACCGACCCCGAACGCGACCGAATCCTCTCCTGCGACGACCCGTCCGCCCTCGACGCGGCGCTCGACGAGATCATCATCGCGGACGACAAGGCCTCGGTCCTGAACAAGCTCTCGTAGCCGCACGAATTTTTTCCACCGATTCACCTCCCCACCTTGTCACGCCAGCATTCCTGCGCTATGGTTGTTCACTGACTGAACAAAGCGTACCGATGTCCGGCTTCCTGTCTGTTCCGGCGACA
>SKQU01000398.1 GCA_007118855.1 Spirochaetaceae bacterium | reverse complement strand
GGTCGCCCTGCGGAAAGCGATCGCGCTCGCCGCCTTTCTCGCCGTGGAGCAGCGGCCGTTTTCGCGGGAGTACCTCGCGACGCTCCTGTGGCCGGATCACGGGCAGGAGAGCGCGCTCGCGAATCTCAGACGCACCCTCTCGGTGTTGCGCGAGCGACTGGGTAACGGCTGCATCTGCGGCGAGGCCGACCAGCTGCAGATCGACGCGGAGGCAGTGACCGTCGATGTGCACGAGTTCCAGTCGCTCCCCGGGTCGCCGGTCTCCGCGGCGGACACACCGTCGCTGGAGGCAGCAGTCGAGCTGTACCGCGGGAGCTTCCTCGAGGGCTTCTCGCTCGGCGACTGTGAGGAGTTCGACGCATGGCAGGACGCTACCCGGGAGCGGCTGAGGTCCGAGTACGACGCGCTCCTGGAGGCGCTGAGCACACGACATATAAATGAAGGACGGCTCGAGTGTGCTCTGGACGTCGCGACGAAGTGGGTCGAGCTCGACCACCTGAACGAGGCCGCGCACCGGGCACTCATGGAGATCCATGCCCGTTCGGGCCGGACGGACCGTGCTCACCGGCAGTTCGAGGCGTGCGTTCAGGCGCTACGCGACGAGCGACTCGAACCTGATGATCTCACGCTGGAGCTGATCAGGGCGATCGAAAAGCACCGCATCGCCTCGTTCGGTGCCGGCGCCAACTCAACTTCCTCCGGCGACCCGCCGGCCGCAACGCGCCGAGCGTGGTTCGCAGTACCCGTTCGCATCGCCCTCGCGGTGCTTCTCGTCGTTGTGATCCTTACGGGCGTCTTCCTCGCGCGGGCCCTGCTTCAGCCCACCGACCTGTCGGTCGTCGCGCTGGAGGTGTACGAGAGCGCGGGCGAGCTCTCCTCGCTTCGATTCGCGCTGCGCAACGAAGGGCGCACCAGGGGCCATGTGGACTACGTAGTGATTCTCTCGTCGAACCCGCTCGTCGTCGCCGCGCGGGAGTACGTCGTCTATGCCGATGCCATTCGGATGAGGCGAGACGAAGAGATCACGATAGAACTGGACCGCTGGCGCGACATCCATGAGTATCTGGAGACCCGCGGCATCGTCGTTGCCCCGGGAGACTACACGGTGAGCGTCGTTGTGGACCCGGAGGACATGCTCGGTGACCACAGGAGATTCAACAACCGGCTTACGAGGAGCACCCGAGTCTTCTTCCCGGGGACAGCAGCCGAAACGGCGTTCGCTGTGGAGATCGAGTACCACGGGTCCGGCCCGCTCGACTATGCTCACCCGATGAGGGTCTACATAGGCGCGAGATCATACCCGGGTCAACCGTGGGACTGGGGGCATTTCTCCGTGTCCCGCCCGGGGAAGTACTACTTCCCGGTGGTGGACGTCCCGCGGCGGGATATCCACGGGACCGGGTACTTCCTCGCGATCGTGCACTCCGTCAGACCCGGGAACCATGACCCGGACCTCTTTACCCTGTGGCCCGAGCAAGGCGAGGTAGCCGCCATCTACCGCGAGGGACCGGGCAACCTCACGTACGGTGTCTTCGGCGTCGGCATCGGCACGCCGATCTACCCGGGAAGGCGCTACACCGTTGAGTTTGCGCCTCCCCCGCCGCCCGGCCCTGATGCCTACGAGGTGGACAACCTCCTGGAGCTCGGCACCGTCATTGACTATGACGCACTCCCGGTGCGGCAATACCACACCTTCCACCATGAGGGGACCGGCGACGTGGATGCAGACTGGTTCCAGGTCTTTCTCAGGGCAGGAGACTCGCTCGTCGTGGAAACCTTCTCCGCGGGCGGCTCGTGGGAGTGCGACACCGCAATCGACATCGCTGACGGAGAGAAGCAGTTCATCCGGAACGCGGTCGACAAGGCGGACGACGACCTCTACTCGCTTCTGAGGTACACCAATGATACTGGAATGGACCAGATGTTTCACATCCTCGTGAAGCCGTACCGCAAGTACGATCGCGGCGTGAACGTGGTTGGCGAGTACATCGTGGAGTTTCGCCGCTGAGCCGGCGGTGACGCGCCGTGGCGGATCAGGCCTGATGCGCTATACTGCGCCCATGGAATCGATCCCGTTTTCGCTCGACCTGGGGCTCTCCACGATTCAGGGTGTGCTGCGTCTCGAGCGAACCGATCTCGCCATCGAATGGCGGCGCTACGACCTGTTCGACTCACCGCAGGGCGAGCTCGAGTCGCTGCGCGTCCCGTACACACGCCTGCAGCTCGTCGATTTCCGCCGCCGCGCGATCGGTGGCACGGTGCTTATTCAGGCCGACGGTGCATCCGCGTTCTCCACGCTCCCGCTTCCAAGCGGCGAGATCACGACGCTGCGCGCGACCATCAAGCGCCGCCACCGCTCCGACGCGCAGGGCTGGGCCGCGGAGGCGGGCCTGCGTATAGCCGAGGCCGAAGACCCCGGGATGATCGCCGACTCGTAGCACGGGATTTCTCGCCGATTCGTTTGACTCTTCCCTTGGGGCAAACCGTAGAATACCACCATCTCTTGCGCAGGAGACGAAGGATGTACTCGATCGGAGACTTTTCCAGGATCAACCGGATCACGCCAAAGGCCTTACGGCACTACGACCGGATCGGCCTGCTCACACCGGCTCGCACCGATGAGTGGACCGGGTACCGGTACTACGCGCCGGGTCAGCTTCCGCGGATTCGTCGCATTCTGGCGCTGAAGGAACTCGGCTTCTCGCTGGCGGAGGTCCGCGAGATCGTGGATG
This sequence comes from Spirochaetaceae bacterium, assembly GCA_007118855.1. Taxonomy (GTDB): domain Bacteria; phylum Spirochaetota; class Spirochaetia; order DSM-27196; family SLST01; genus SLST01. Next base: position 502 of record SKQU01000398.1, on the reverse strand, counting down.
CCGAGTCGCCGGTGGAAGCGCTGCTTGCGCGGCGAGAGTCGGAGCTTCGGAGATCGATCGCCGAGCAGCAGGAGCGCCTGGCGAAGGTCCGCGAGTATCTCGCCCGAACGAACACAGGAGAGACCATGAACACGAGTGTGGAGCTAAAGGCACTGCCGGAGGTGATCGTCGCGTCGATGCGAACGACGATCGAAAGCTACGACGCGTATTTCGATGTCGTTCCGCGGATGGGCGACTCCATGCGATCGGTCGGCGCGGTGTGCCGCGATCCGGAGTACTGCTTCACGATCTACCACGACGGCGAGTATCGCGAACACGACATCGACGTCGAGATCTGCGAGGCGGTGGTCGCCCCGTGCGAGGAATCCGACCGCGTGAAGTTCCGTACAGTCGATGCGGTACCTGCCGCCGCGTGCGCGGTTCACCACGGTCCGTACGACCGGATCGGAGAGACGTACAACGAGCTGTTCGAGTGGATCGAGGCAAACGGCTACGCGGCGGC